>CAIXRH010000241.1 GCA_903921785.1 uncultured Pseudomonadota bacterium | reverse complement strand
GCCGCGCGGCTCCCCGCCACCGTCCCCGTGGCCGTCCTCCTCGACGACGTCGGCGCCCTCCGCGCCGGCACCCTGGTCACGCTCGTCGCCGGGGCCGCCGTGACCCCCGCCGACGCGGACACGCCCCCGGTCACCCGGAAGGTCCAGGCCGCCGGCGCGGAGGTGGACGTCCCCGCCCGCGCCGTGGCCCTCCGCGACGGCGAGCCCCTCTCCGGCGACCTCGACGGCGACGGGGTCGCCGACCGGGTGTGGCGCGCGGTGAGCCTCGCCCGCACGTCGACGGGCGACGAGGTGTACCCGCGGGAGCTGCGGCAGGTGGTGGTGGCGGAGGTGGGCGGGCGCGTGATCGTGGGGCCGGAGCGCCTGGGCGGCGGGTGCAGCGGCGAGGGCCTCGACGGCCTGGTGCTCGCCGACGCCACCGGCGACGGGCGGCTCGACGTCGTGGTGACCGCGGACAGCTACGTCTGCGAAGCCGGGTACGACGCTGCGACCTGGGAGGTGCTGCGGCCGGGGGCGAGCCAGCTGGAGGTCGTCGGGAGCGTCACCGTGCCGCGGTACCCGCTGGTCGGCCGGGTGAACGTGGGGCACGTGTGGTGGTGGCCAGGCGGGGTCCGCGCCGTGGTCATCGAGCCCGCCCCGGCCGAGCCGGGCGGCGAGCGGGAAGGGGTGCTTCGCCGCACCGAACGCCGCTGGGCGTGGGCGAACGAGGCCCTCGCTGCGAGCGCCCCCGTCGTGGGCCCCGTCACCGCCACCCTGGACGGCGCGGCCGTCGAGGTGCTCGACGCGAGCGCCGGCGACGATGCCGCCACGGTGCACGGCGCCGCCGGCACCCGACGGGTGCCCAACAAAACGCTCACCTACGCCGACGCGTTCTTCGCCGCGGAGGTCGACAGCAGCGCCGGGGCGGCGATCGAACCGGGCGTGACGCCGTAGGGAGCTGTAGCGGTTCGGCGGCCCGCGTGGCACCCTCCACGCGGAGCGCCACCATGCCCCTCGATCCTGCCTCTCTCCGCCTCCGCTACCTCCTCGCGCTCGGGCTCGCGCCGCTCACCGGCTGCGGGAGCGCGGACACCGAGTGTTTGCTGCCCGCCGAGACGGGCGAGTGTCCCACCCAGGCGGAGGCGGCCACCGCGCTTGTCGGCGAACACTGCGGGTATGCGGTGAACGCGGTCACCGGCCCCGGCACCCTCCAGGAGGTCGCGAACACCTGGGAGAGCGGCTCGCAGACGCTCTGCTGCTACCCCACCCTGGAGAGCCAGGACGTGCTCACCACCTGCGTGGTCGGCCGGCCCTACCTCGAAGACGGGCGGATGAAGACCGCGCCGGCGCGCCGCGGCCGCGGGTGGGCGCGGGGGCGTCGGCCCGACGTCGCGGCCCTCACCGCCGTCGAGCGCGCCGTGCTCGCGCGCGCCTGGACCGAAGACGCGCTCGTGGAGCACGCCAGCGTCGCGGCGTTCGCCCGCACCACCCTGGAGCTGATGGCCGCCGGCGCCCCGGCCGACCTCCTCGCGGCGGTGCAGGCCGCCGCGGCCGACGAGGTGCGCCACGCACGGGTCTCCTTCGCGCTGGCTGAAGCCTACGCGGGCGCGCCGGTCGCGGCCGGGGCGTTCCCGCTCCCGTCCGCGGTGGTGATCGAGACCGATCTTCCCCGCCTCGCCGCGAGCACCTTCCGCGAAGGCTGCGTCGGCGAGACGGTGGTCGCGATCCTCTCGGCCCGCGCCGCCGCCGACGCGACCGACCCCGCCGCCCAGGCGCTCCTCCGCCTCGTGGCCCGCGATGAAGCCCGCCACGCCGAGCTGGCCTGGCGTACGCTCGACTGGCTCCTCCGGGCGGGCGGTGCGGCGGCGCACGCCGCGGTGTCCGAGGCGGTCGAGGGGCTGCTGCGGGAGGGGGTGCAGCTCACCCAGATCACCGCCGGGGCGGACGACGCGGTGTTGCGGGCGCATGGGCGGATCCGTCCGGCGGCGGCGTTCGAGGCGCGGGAGCGGGCGGTGCGGGAGGTGATCCTCCCGTGCATCCGGGCGCGCCTCGCGGCGGGGGCGGGCACCACGGCGGGCGTGAACGCGGAGGCATAGGGCGGGCGCCGCGGTCGGCGGTGCGCGAGGGACCGGCCTCCTCCCCGTGAGCGGGAGCGGAGGCGGTTCCCGCGTGGGGAGGGCAAGGACGTGCCCCAAAATGAGCGCGCTCGACCACGACACGGTGATCGCAGTCCGGCCAGGGCCGCAGGGGACGGCATCCCCGCCCGGAGCCGCTCCCGTCGCGGGTTCTCGCGGATGGCACGTCGCTTGCAGTTCAGGTACACCAACCGGAGACCCCATGCTGACCGCCCTCCTCCTCGCCGCCCCCGCCTTCGCCGACGTCGCCGCGATCGCCGCGCCCTGTCAGCCGTCCGAGCCGGCGTACTCGCAGCCTTCGGCTGGCGCCGCCGACGTCCCGGTGGACGCAGTGCCGGCGGTCTTCTTCTCCGTGGGCCAGTGCGGCACCGGCGAGTGGACGTTGTCGCTGACCACCGCCACCGATGAGGCCGTCATCGCCTCGATCACCGGCACCCCCACCGACGGCCTCCTGGAGCTCGACGCGGGCGAGCTGGTGGCGGACACCGACTACGTGCTCACCGTTACTCCGGTCGACGGCAGCACCTCTCCGTCGACCATCGCGTTCGCCACGGGAGCGGGCGCCACCGAGCCGGGAGCCAACGTGCCCGAGGTGACCGCGCTCGACGCCTCCTGGACGGACGCGGGCGGCCCGGTCCGCTTCGACGTGACCGCGCTGTACGGGGAGAACGCCGGGGCGAACCTCAACGTCCGGTGGAGCTACGGCTCCCAGGGGGAGGCCCGGGAGACCCGGTACCTCTCCGTGGTCCCCGGTGCCGAGGTGACTTCGTCGGACATCTCCGCGTCGACCTTCGTGGCGCCGCCCGCGCAGTACTGCCTCACCGCCGCGGTTCGGGAATACGACGGCTCCTGGACGGAAGGCGCGGACTTCTGCGTCGGCGTGGCGGACGAGTCCGCGGTGACCTGCTCCACGGCAGGCGGCGGCGCGTCGTTGGCCGGCGTGCTCGTGGCGCTGGGCGTGGCGGCCGCGCGGCGGTCCAAGCGGTGATCTTCGTCCTCGCCACGCTCTTCGCGTGCGGGACGGACGACACCGGCGTTGTCCCCCCGGGCGCGGACCCGTGTGGCGAGGCCGCCGAGCGGCTCGGCGAGACCGTGTGTGCGGAGCGCGTGATCGACCGCGCCACCTGGGAAACCCTGAGCGTGGACGCGAACGTCGTCGATCAGCTCCGCACCGTGAAGTACATGGTGCCGGTGGACGACACCCCGCCGTTACCGGCGATGTTCGTCAACTCCCAGCGGTACGCGCTGCACTACGACTTCCTCCGCGAAGCGTTCCCCGATCCCTACGCGTCCCTCGCCTGGGACGACTACGTGCGGATGATCATCTCCCCGCCCGACCGGGTGTATTGGGGCGGTGACGTCTCCGAATACCTGGAGACCGACGGGACCCACCGCTTCGGCTTCATCGTGTGGGACGATCCGGCCGACGCCTCGACCGCGCCGTCCTACGACGAGGTGCTCTTCGTGTGGCGCGAGCTGCAAGAGCGCTTCGGCCTCGGCGAGCTCATGTACGTGCCGACCTCCCAGAACCAGCGGGAGAACGCCGACGGGTGGACCGACGCGCCGTTCCGCATCCGGGGCGCGGACAGCGTCACCTACGAAGCCTACAACCCCACCTACGGCTACGGCACCGTCCGGTTCGAGCCGCTCGCGGACCTCGCCGCCGACAGCCTCTCCGGCGCGTTCGGCTACCAGGACATCCTGGTCCTCGACGAAGCGCCGATGGACCTCGACCGGGTCGTCTCCGGCGTGGTCACCGGCACCCGCCAGGCTGCGCTGAGCCACCTCAACGTGCGCATGTCCACCCGGGGGACCCCGAACTGCTACACCGCGGAGCCGTGGACGAAGCTGGCGGCCTGGGAGGGCAAGCTGGTGCGGCTGGAGTGCGCGGAGGACCAACTGATCGTCGAGGAGGCCACCCCCGAAGCGGCCCAGGCGTGGTGGGACGGCTTCCGCCCCGACCCCGTCGTCGTGGAGCCGCCCGACACGGACTGGAACGCGCTCGGCGAGCTGCTCACCGTGCCGACGGACACCGAAGCCGACCGCCACACGAACTACCTGCGCTACGGCGCCAAGGGCGCGAACCTCGCCACGCTCTACCAGCGCATTGGCCCCGACGTGCAGCTCGACGGGTTCCTCATCCCCTTCGCGTACTACGAGCGGTTCATGGCGGCGAACACCTGGACCGCCGAGGTGGACGGCGGCACCGAGACGCTCACCTTCGCCGACACTGTGCTCCGCTGGCACGACGACCCCGACTTCCTGAGCAACCCGTCCATCCGCGCGGCGCGCCTCGCGGCGTTGCAGGCGGCGATGGCCGCCGCGCCGGTGGACGAGGGCGACCTCGCGGCCATCCGCGCCCAGATCGCGGCGACCTACGGCGGCAGCGACGTGATGGTGCGCTTCCGGAGCTCCTCGAACGCCGAGGACGGCGTGGTCTTCTCCGGCGCCGGCCTCTACGACAGCGTGAGCGCCTGCGCCGCCGACGACGAAGACGCCGACGCGGACGGCCCGAGCCGCTGCGACGACGACAAGTCCAAGGAGAAGCCGGTCGCGGACGCGCTCCGCCAGGTTTGGGCGAGCTTGTGGAACGAGGGGGCCTGGGAGGAGCGGGACTGGTACGGCGTGGAGCAGCGGGACGTGGCGATGGCCATCCTCGTGAACGACCAGTCGGAGCGCGAAGAGGCCAACCTCGTGGCGTTCACGGGAAACCCGACCGGCGAGGACGATCGTTGGCTCGTCGAGGCCCAGGTCGGCGACGTGGACGTGGTGAGCGCCGAGCCGGGCGTCACCCCGGAGCGCACGCTCCTGACCGTCTCCGGCGGCGCCGTGACCGGCTTCGAGCGGATGGACACCTCCAGCGAGGTCGTGGCCGACGAGGTGGTGCTCAGCGACGCGCAGCTCTACGAAGTGGGCGCGCTCTTGCTCGAGGTGGACGCGGTGATGCCGCACGACGAGGACGCGCCGGAGGGCGCCGTCGTGATGTGGGACACCGAGCAGAAGTACCTGGAGGACGGCCGCCACATCATCAAGCAGGTGCGGCCGTTCGCCCGGTATTCGGGCGGCGGGGCGCCGTAGGGGGGGGCGTAGGTCGAGGGGGTGAAGGGCGACCACCGCCTACGCGAAGAGCCGACTCCGCGGCAGCTCGGTGAGCAGCACCTTGAGGTGATCCACGCCGACCGGCCAGCTCGCGGCCTTGCGCTCGCCGCCGATACGCTGGCCTTCCTTCGTGGGAACCTCGTCGATCCGCCAGCCGCGCTGCAGCGACCGGATGGTGATCTGGTACTCGATGGGGAAACGCTTCACCGTGGTGTCGAGCTCGAGGAGCGCCTTGCGGCGCAGCGCCCTAAAACCGTTGATCGTGTCGTACACCCGAGGTTGGCCGGTGGAGAACAGCCGGTTCGCCACCTGGGAGAGCGTGTCGTTGACGCGCGCGCGCAGCTTGAGCAGCTCGCCGTCCTCCTCGTTGACGGCCCCCGGCCCGAAGCGGCGGGCGATGGCCACGTCGGCGCCGGCGATCAAGCAGTCGTCGAGCCGGACGATGTCCGCCGGGTCTTCGTTGCCGTCGGGGCTGAAGAACACGAGCCGCTCGGAAGAAGCGGCCTCGGCCGCGCAGCGGAAGGCGACGCCGCGGCCACGAATCGGCTGCACGACCACCGGAATGCCCTTCTCCTTGAAGAACTCCTGCGTTCCGTCGGTGCTCCCGCCGTCGAGGCCGATGACCTCCCGGAACTCGCCGATCGGGAGCTGGTCCCACAGGGCGCGGAGCCCCTCGATCTCGTTGAGGGTGAGGAGGATCAGGGCGGAGTCGCGCATCGGGCGGTCCTAATGCGTCGGCGCGCGGGACGCCGCGCGTTGGATGGCGGTGGGGCGGGGGGCGGTCGGGGCGGGCGAAGAGGCAACGTCAAGGGGCCGAGGCGCCCGGTCGGCGTGCCCACCGGTCCGCGTCGGTGGTCGAGGAGCCGCCGGGGCGAGAAGGGGAGGGGGAAGCGCCTTGGCCGCCCCGGCGCGCCTCGGGGGCTCCAGCGCCTCGGCGGCCGTCGCGCCCCGGCGGCGGTGCACAAGTCGCGGAGGTTGCGGAACCTCGACGAGTTGTGAGCGCCCGGCGGGGTCGAGCGCCTCACAACGGCCGGAGTTTGCCCCGATCTCGCGGGGTTGTGCACGGCGGACGGGCTGGATCGGCGAACGCGGCCTCCGCGCCCCCGCGGCCGTGCACAAGTCGCGGAGGTTGCCGAACCTCGACGAGTTGTGAGCGCCCGGCGGGGTCCAGAGCCTCACAACGGTCGGAGGTTGCCCCGACCTCGCGGGGTTGTGCACGGCGGACGGGCTGGAGCCGCGCCAAAGCGGCCTCCGCGCCAACGCGGCCCCCGCGCCCCCGCGGACGTGCACAAGTCGCGGCGGTTGCGGAACCTCGACGAGTTGTGAGCGCCTGGCGGGGTCGAGCGCCTCACAACGGCCGGAGGTTGCCCCGACCTCGCGGGGTTGTGCACGGCGGACGGGCTGGAGCCGCGCCAAAGCGGCCTCCGCGCCCCGGTGGCCGTGCACAAGTCGCAGCGGTTGCGGAACCTCGACGAGTTGTGAGCGTCTGGCGGGGTCGAGCGCCTCACAACGGCCGGAGGTTGCCCCGATCTCGCGGGGTTGTGCACGGCGGACGGGCTGGAGCGGCGAACGCGGCCTCCG
>CAIXRH010000240.1 GCA_903921785.1 uncultured Pseudomonadota bacterium | reverse complement strand
GTGGCGCTCACGCCGGCCTTCTGCTCCTCGGGGAGGGGCAAGGCCCGCTCTTCGTCGGTGAGGTCGAAGAAGCCGGTGATGAGGTCCATCATCTTGGTGATGTCGACGCACTGGTTGTAGGGGAAGACCTCCGCCGGGGCGTACCCCGGGAGCATGGCGGGGTTCTCACCACAGAACGCGGCGCCGTACTCGGTGTTGAACTCGTCCAGCGGCGAGGCGAGGGATCCGTCGGGATTATAGACCACCCCATCCGGCTCATAATCTTCGTCGTACTTTGGGTAGTACCAGTCGACAGTGCCGTTTCGGGTGACGCGCTCGTCGTCGTGGAGCTCGGGCACGGAGCGCGAGGCGGTCTCCAATCGGATCGGATCCGCGGAGGTCTTGGTGCTCGCCCACAACCCCATGATGGGGTCCGCGGCGTACACCCCGACAGACTCCAGGCTCGCGTAGAAGTTGTCGCTCCCGCCCGGGGATGCGTCCCCCGCCCCGCCCTGCAACATCGCCACCACCACCGGCGTGCCGAACTGCTCCTCCAACGCCAGCTCCACGTGCCCCGGTGCGTCCACGCTGATCATCGGATTGTCGCCCCCGAGGATCGTGCCGTGCATGCCAAAGTTGAAGAGCACGCCCAGGGGCTGATCCTCGAGGGTGTCGATGCGGATGAGGGTCAGGTACGGGTCCTTGTAGGAGCCGGCCGGGATGTCGTCGAAGAACTGGAGCTCGTCGTTGTCGCCGCGGCGGTCGTGGTACACCTGCCCGCCGTCCCAGTCCTTGGCGCGGCCGACGCCGATCTTCGCCGGCTGCAGGCCATCGTGGGCTTCGAGCGCCACGTCGGTCATCGTGGCGACCAGGCGGTCGAACACCTCGGCGTTGAACCGGTCGCTCCCCAGGTAGAACGTCACCTGATCCGAGAAGTCGCCGTAGCTGGAGTGGCTGTGGCTGGTGGCGACGACCACCTTGCCGTCGAGGTCCCGCCCGGTCGCTGCGCCGATGCTCTGCTCAAGCGCCTCCACCAGCCCGTCGAAGCTGTAGATCACGTCGAGCTTGAGCACCAGGAGGTCCTGGTCGCCGTTGTTGATCCAGAAGGCCTTGGCAGGGACACGGGTCTGGATGCCGGCGGAGGGTGCGAACTTCGAGCGGTAGTTGCTGTCCCGGCGGTCGGCCTTGCCGTCGCCGCCGAAACACCCGCAGCGCCCGGTGTAGCCAGAGAGCGGCGAACCGACCGGGAGGTCGACGAAACCCTCGGCGACGCCGGCCTGCGGGGCACCCGGCACCACCTCCGGCTGCTCCTTGTTCTCCGCGGCCTCGTCGCACACCTCCGGTGCCGGCTTTTCGGGAGGACACGCGGTGAGCGCGAGGAGGAACAGCGGAGCGAGACGGGGAAGGGGCAGCGGACGCATCGGCGGATGATAATGCCCGCGGATGCCTCCCGGCGACGCGATCGTGATCGAGACCCTGCCCTCCGCCGTAGCGGGGGTGCGCCGCATGCTCCTCCGGCTCGATGGGAGCGGCATCGTCGAGGCCTTCGAAGCGCCCCCCGACCGCCTCGCCGGCTTGCCCGCGGATGGCCTGTTCGCCCCGTTCCAGCTCCAGGGTGGGCGCGCGGTGCTCGGTCCACCCCTTCAGCGTCGCCTCGTCGAGCTCCGCCCGCCGCCCCTGGTGGTCCTCGGCGTCGTGCAGCGCCTCCTCGAAGACCTCGACGTGCTGCATCGTGAGGGCGGCGCGCATGGCGCGCTCGGCCTCGAGGGCATCGGCGTCGATGAGTTCGGCGCGCTCCGCGTCCGGCCCGTCTTCACCGTCGCGCAAGCCCACACCCAACTCGCGGACGTCGCTGCGGTGGGGAGCATCCTGGCGGCGCTCGCGGATCGCGAACGCCTGCTCGCCACCGGCCTCGCGCGCGCGCCGTTCCTGCTCAGCGGCCTCGGCGTGGGCGCGGCCCGCCCCGGCTTCACGGACGCCCGCTCCGCCCGTCAGGCGCTCGCGGTCATCACCCGCGGCCTGAAGGTCGAGGAGGCGCGCGACCAATTCCTCGCCGCACTCGGCGCACACCTCCCGCCAGCCCCTCGCCAGTTCCGCGTCCGCCCCGTCGTGCCCGGCGCGCCGGCGGGCCGTGACGCCCGCGTGAACGAAGCCCGCGCCTGGCTCGACCGCAGCCTGGGCGACGTCCGCTCCGCCCGCTTCGATCGGGAGAGCCGCCTCGCGGAGGAGACCACCCGCCTCACCCACGAGCTCCAGCGCCAGACCGAGGCCACCATCCTCGCCGCCCGCGCCGTGGCCGAGCGCGAGGCCGAGTCCCTCGTCCAGCGAACGGCGGCGCCGCCGCCCGCGATGCTCTTTGTCGGGGCGGGGGTCCGTCCGGGCGCGCTCCCGCCGCGCTTCACCCCCCTGCCGGTGGAGACCGAGGAAGACACGCTGGATGCCGCCAGCGCCGACGGCGCCTACCTGGCCGGATTCGGTGACGGCACGTTCATCGAGTCGTTCGCCGCACCTGACGGCGGCGACTCGCGCGTCACGATGAACGACGTTGCGCCAGCCCCCGATCGCGACGTGGCCTCGCCGGCGAGCGAGGCGATCCTGGCCCCGACCACCGACGAGGCGGAGCCCGATTCCGTCCCGGTCGACGACGAGGCGCCGCTGTCGCTCGATGAGCCCGAAGAAGACGAAGACCACGAGGCCGAGCGCGCCGCTGCAGAGGCCGCTGCCGAAGCCGAGAAGCAGGCCGCCGCAGACGCCGAGCGCGCCGCCGCGGAGGCCGCTGCCGAAGCCGAGAAGCAGGCCGCCGCAGACGCCGAGCGCGCCGCCGCAGAGGCCGCTGCCGAAGCCGAGAAGCAGGCCGCCGCAGAGGCCGAGCGTGCCGCCGCGGAGGCCAGGGCGGCCGAAGAAGCGAGGATCGCCGCAGAGGCCGCGCGCGCTGCCGCGGAGGCCAGGGCGGCCGAAGACGCGAGGATCGCCGCAGAGGCCGAGCGCGCCGCCGCGGAGGCCAGGGCGGCCGAAGAAGCGAGGATCGCCGCAGAGGCCGCGCGCGCTGCCGCAGAGGCCAGGGCGGCCGAAGAAGCGAGGATCGCCGCAGAGGCCGCGCGCGCTGCCGCGGAGGCCAGGGCGGCCGAAGACGCGAGGATCGC
>CAIXRH010000239.1 GCA_903921785.1 uncultured Pseudomonadota bacterium | reverse complement strand
ACGACCGAAGCCGAGCTACCACCGGCAGAAAAGTGAGCCGAGCCGGGCGCGAGCGTTAGCGTAGCGCCCGCATCGGCGGGCCAGCCCGGGCGCTGCGCACACACCGGACCCGTAAGGGGCTGAAACCGTTGACGACAAGCCGGGCTGGCCCACCCCGCGTCGCCGGTTGTACGGCTTCGGTCGGCGGCGGGTTACTCACCCGCCGACCGAAGCCGAGCTACAACCGGCACAACGATGAGCCGAACCGGGCGCGCGCGTTCGCGCAGCGCCCGCATCGGCGGCCGCGCGCTCCCCGGACTACCAGCCGCGGATGATGAACGCTGCGCCGGCCGCGCTGGCCTGGGTGTCGTCGCCGGCGGCGCCGATGACCGTGTCCTCGGTGCCGTCGCCATCGAGGTCCACGCCGCCGGTGGCGCCGGTGCCGAAGTACTGGTCGGCGGCGGTGCCCCAGAGGGTCACGGACGCGTCGGAGGCGGTGAGGCTGGCGCCCCAGCTGCTGGACCAGGAGAAGATGAACGCGGCGCCCGCGTTGGTGGCCGCGGTGTCGTCGCCGTCGGCGCCGATCACGATCTCGTCCGCGCCGTCGCCGTCGAGGTCGGAGTCCATCGACAGGGCGGAGCCGAGGTCGCCCGCGGTGCCCGAGAAGGTGTAGTCCGCCGACGACACGTCCACCTGGCCGCTGAGGCTGCCCGCGGAGGTGAAGATCCACGCGCTGCCGTTGTCCTCGGAGGTGAGTCCGAGGTCGAGGTTGCCGTCGCCGTCCACGTCGCCGGGGTGGGCGAGGCTGTCTTCGCCGAGCCCGAGGTTGCGGGAGTCGCCGCGCACCTCGAACAGCTCGGCGTCGGTGACGAGGGTGTCCCAGGCCAGGGAGCTGTTGCCCTGCACCACGAAGACGGCGCCGCCGGTGTCGGCCGCGTCGTCGTACCCGGGGGCGCTGGCCACGATGTCGGCGTAGCCGTCGCCGTCGAGGTCGGCGAGGGTGAGCGACGCACCGAGGTAGTCGTAGGCGTTGGAGCCGTAGATGCGATCGTCGGAGTCGCGGAGGCTGCCCCCGTTGAACCCGGAGAAGATCGCGAGGCTGCCGCTGTCCCGCGCGTCGTAGGTGCTGTTGTCGTAGTCGGAGCCGATGACGGTGTCGGCGAGGCCGTCGCCGTCGAGGTCGCCGAGCGCGGCCATCGCGGTGTCGTCCACGTAGCTCTCGCTGTCGGAGTACCACTCCATGTCGGCGTTGCCGGCGCTGATGCTGCCGGAGAGGCCAGAGCCGCCCTCGAAGCCGTAGACCCAGCCGTAGTAGTAGCCGGGGTACTTCCCACCGATCACCAGGTCGGCGGTGCCGTCGCCGGTGGCGTCGGCCATCGGCCCGTTCACGAAGCGAATCGGGAAGTAGCCAGAATCTCCGCTGATCGTGGCGGTGTCGTAGTCGGTGACCTTGCCGTTGGCCGCCGCCGCAGTGGCGCCCTCCACGACGTACGCGTACCCGTAGCCGGAGCCGGCGCCGATGAGGATGAGGTCGTCCGCGCCGTCGCCCGTGACGTCGCCGGTGCCGGCGAGGCCGCCGTGGTCGGCGAGGCCCATGTTGGCGGCGGTGCCGTAGAGGATGCCGGAGGCGAGGTCGTCCGCCGCGAAGTCGTCGACGTAGCCGTTGCAGTCGTTGTCGAGGCCGTCGATGCCGTAGTCGCCCTCGGGCATCGGCCCGGTGACGCTCGGGTCGGTGTCGTTGCAGTCGGTCGGGTAGTCCACCCCGTCGCCGTCCTGGTCCCAGTCGTCGCCGCCGTCGCAGGCTTCGTCGACGTCGTCGTACCAGATCTCCGTGGCGCCGGGGTAGGCGGCGGCGTTGGTGTCGTCGCAGTCGGAGGCGACGTTCACGCCGTCGCCGTCGGCGTCGAAGTCGTCGTTGCCGGCACAGTCGGCGTCCACGCCGTCGTACCAGGCGTCCGCCGCGCCGGGGTGGATGGAGGCGTCGGTGTCCGCGCAGTCGTTGCCGCCGCCGGAGGGGTCGTCGTAGCCGTCGAGGTCCTGATCGAAGTCGTCGTCGCCGAGGCAGTTGCTGTCCACGCCGTCGTACCAGGCATCGGCCGCGTCGGGGTGCACGGTGGCGTCGGTGTCGTCGCAGTCGGTGCCGACGTTGTAGCCGTCGTTGTCCTGATCGTAGTCGTTGGCGCCGTCGCAGTTGCTGTCGATGCCGTCGTACCAGGTGTCGGTGGCGCCGGGGTTCACCGTCGCATCCGCGTCGTCGCAGTCGGTGCCGCCGCTCTGCACACTGCCGTAGTTGTCGCCGTCCACATCCTCCTGGACGTGGGCCGTGACCGGCACCTCGACGTGGCCGCCGGAGACCGAGTCGTCGATCACCAGGCTCACCGAGTAGTCGCCCCAGGCGGTCGGGGTGAGCGTGGCGGTGTGGGTGACCGAGGCGCCGGGCGCGGGCGCGGAGGTGTACACGTCGAGCGTCCAGGCGTCGGCGTGGCCGCCGAGCACGCCGACGGTCACGGCCACGTCGCCGCCTCCGACGTTGGTCACGGTGACGGGGGCGGTGCCGGTCTGCCCGATGAACAGGACCGGGAGCTCGATGGAGGTGGGGCTCACCGAGATCGCGCCGTCCGTGGCGGTGCCGGTGTCGCCGGAGTCGTTGCCGCCGATCGTGCCGGAGTCGTCCACGGTGATCTTGGCGTCACAGGCGGCGAGGAGCAGGAACGGAAGGCCGAGGGCGAGGCTGCGCATGGAGGGTCCTGGGGTGGGTCACTCGCAGGGTAGCATGCCGGCCGGGGCGGGTCGGCGGGCGGAGTTGGGGGTGCGCGCGGAGTGATCCGCCGCCGGGTACGATCCGATACCCGACGGCGGGCCGAGCCGGAACGTGAACCACGATCGGCCCCACCCCCCGGTCGCGCCTGCCGCTCACCGCGCCGATCTCGGGGCTCCGGGAGGAGCCGGCGGTCAGCGACCCACGAAGCCACACGGTGTACCCAAACGACAGCGTCGTCCTGGCTGTCCCCGCCACGCCCCTCGGCTACGGTTCGACGGCGCCCTTCGAAAGCGTGTCCGCCAACGCCAACGCCGCGATCATGCTCTCCGCGCGCGCCCGCCCGGTGCCGACCAGCGCGTCCGCCGTGCCGTGGTCCACGCTGGTGCGCACGATCGGGAGCCCCATCGTCCAGTTCACGGTGTGGCCGAAGTCCACCCGCTTGAGCGGGGCAAGGCCCTGGTCGTGGTACATCGCCAGGATCAAGTCGGCGGATTCGGGGTGCATGAACGCCTCCTCCGCGCTCACCGGCCCGTGGGCGAGCACCCCCTCCGCGCGCGCCGTCGCGATGGCGGGGCCGATCTCGTCGAGCTCCTCGCGCCCGAGGAGCCCCGCTTCGCCCGCGTGGGGGTTGAGCCCGCACACGGCGATCCGCGGCGTCGAAAGCCCGAGCTGGGTCCGGAGCGCCCGGTCCACGACCCTGAGCGTCGCCGCCACCCGGGCCGCCGTGATGAGCGCGGGCACGTCCCGGAGCGCGTGGTGGACCGTCACCAGCGCCACCCGCACGCCGCCGCCCACGAACGCCATCACCGGGGCTTCAACGCCGCAGAGCGCGCCGAGGAAGTCGGTGTGGCCGTGGTAGGGGAAGCCGCGCGCCGCCAGCCGCGCCTTGTGGATCGGGCCGGTGCACAGCGCCCGCGCTTCGCCCGCGAGGCACGCCGCCGTCGCGTAGCGTAGCGCCGCCACCTCCACCGGCTCGCCCGTCTCGGGCGGGGCAAAGAGCCGCCGCCCCGACGCGTCTTGCCAGCCCGCCGCCCGCACCGCCGCCACGTCGCCCACGACCCAGACCTCGCCCACGTTCACCCGCGCGAGCGCCGCCACGGTGACTTCCGGGCCGACACCGCGGGGATCCCCTGGGGTGAGGACGATCGGCCGCACCTCAGCCCTCGGGGCTCGGCCCCTTGCCATCCCCGCCAGGGAGCAAGACCCGCACCACCGCGGCGCGCCGCGCCTGCTGGTACCAGCGCTCCTTCTCCTGCTCCATGCGCGTCTCGAAAATCTGCTCGGTGAGCTTCTCACGGACCGCATCGAGCCCGGCTTCGGACTTGGTCTTCCCGGTGACGCGCAGCACGAAGATCGCCGTGGGGGTCTGCACGAGGAACGACTTGCCGATCTCGGCGGCGAAGACCGGCGTGTCGAGCGCCGGGACCAGCTGACCGCGGTCGAACAGGCCCATCTCCCCGCCGGCGTCCCGCGTGGGGCCATCGTCGTAGGCGGTGGCGACCTCGGCGAACGGGGTTCCGGCCTCGATCTTCGCCTGCGCTTCCTTCGCGCGGGCGAGGGCCGCCGCGACGGCCGCCTCCCCGCCTTCCTTGGCCACGGCGATGACCACCCCCTGCACCGTGGCCTGCTCGGTGCCGAGCGACCCGCCCGTGCGAAGGAAAGCATCGCGCAGCTCATCGTCGGTGATGGTGACGCGCGGGCGGAGCACGGCCTGCTGGAACTTCATGTCCCGCAGCTGCTCGCGGAGCTCACCCCGGTACACATCCCACGCCATGCCCTGACGTTCGAGCTCGGTCTTCACGCCCTCGCGATCGAGGCCGTTGCGGCGAGCGAGGTCGTCGATCGCCTTGTCGAGGTCCTGGTCGGTGACCTCGAGCTTGAGCGTGGCGATCTGCTGCTCCACCAGGCGCCGCTCGATGAGCCGCTCGAGCACCGCGTGTTCGGCCGGGTGGCGCATCGCCTCGCCGCCCTTGGTGACCGCGTCCTCGATGTAGTCGGTGCCGAGGTCGTACACCTCGGAGAGGGTGATCACGTCGTCGTTGACGACGGCGGCCACCCGATCGCCGATGCGCCCCGGCGCCGCCGCGAACGCGGGGACCGGAACGGCGACGGCCGCCGTGGAGAGCACCGCGAGGGTGCCCACCACGACGGCCGCGTACCAGCCCGAACGGGCCAGGTTACCCGCCCTTCTTCAAGCCACCCGGCGCGACGGCGCCAGGGGCGCCCACGGCGGGAGGAGCCATCGTCGGGGGCGCGCTGGCGCCGGCCGGGGCCGCGCCTTCCGCACCTTCCGGCGCGCCGGACGGAGCCGCTTCGCCCTCGCCCTCTTCGCCTTCTTCGCCCGCGCCGCCGAGCATCGGCATGCCCGGCATGGCGCCGCCACGGTGGGTGGCCTTGACCTCGATGGCGGCGAGCTTGGTCTCTTCGACCTTCACCTCGGCGCCGGCCTTGATCTTGGTGATGTACGCGTCGTACAGCTCCTTCATCTTGTCGTTCTTGACCTTCCGGAGCACGGAGCCCTTCATCTGCTGGAAGGTGCGCTCCACCTGCTCGCGGCGGGTGGCGACCTGGATGACGTTGTACCCATCGCCCGTCTTGAAGACCTCGGAGATGGCGCCGGTTTCGAGGGCGAAGGCCTTCTCCACGATCGCCTGATCGAGGCCGGGCTTGCCTTCCTTGGAGACGAAGCCGACGTCGCCACCGCGGCGCTTGTACATGTCCTCGGAGAACTTGGCCGCCACGTCCTTGAAGGTGTCGGGCTTGCCGGAGACTTCCTTACGGAGCTTCTCGGCCTCGGCCTTCGCATCCGCGTCGGGGCGGGCGTCGGTGACCTTGATGAGGATGCGGCGGATCTGCACCTTCTCGGGGACGATGAACTCGGACTTGTGGTCGTCGTAGTACTTCTGGAGCACTTCGTCGGTGAAGTCGCTGTTCTTGACGGTGCTGTACACCTGCTCGCGGAGCAGCGTGTTGACCATCACCTTCTGGACCTTGGGGTCCTTGTCGAGGCCTTCCTTGAGGGCTTCAGCGTAGAGGAGCTTCTCCTCGACGAGCCCGTCGAGGACTTCCTTCTTCTCCTCGGGGGAGAGCGCATCGCCGCTGGCGGGCGACTTGCGCTCGGCCGCGGTGAGGAACTCCTTGGAGCCGACCTTCACGCCGTTGACGGTGGCGAGGGTCTCGCCGATGTCTTCGACCGTGGCGCTCGCGCCCGCTTCACCGCCGCTGTTGGCGGTCGTGCCGCACGCGACGAGGCCGCCGGCGACAACGCCAGCGAGGGTGAGGGAGACCAACACGGACCGGAAACTCGAAGCCATCCATCCTCCACGGGTACAGGCGGCCCCCCGCTAACTCACGTCGAATCCGCGGCAACGGCCGGGCGCGCGGTACGCGACCATTCGTGACCCGAGGCGATGCGCTACGTTTGACGGATGCGCGGGCTGGCCTGGACGAGGACGCTGCGGGGGCGGGTGCTCGGCGCCGTGGCCCTCGGCGTGGCCTGCCAGGTGGGGGCCGTGGGCTTTGAGGTGGTGCAGTTCCGCCGGATCGGCGACTCGGTGGCCACCGTGAACGAGTCGTGGCTGCCGTTGGCCCGGCTCACGGCGCGGATGGAAGGCCAGCTCGACCGGCCGCGCACCCCCGAGCCCCACCTCGATGATCTGGTCGACGACGCCCGCGCCGCCATCCTCCGCGGCCTCGCCCTCGCCCGCGACACCGAGGAGGCGACCAACCTCCACGCAGCCGACACCCAGCTCGACGACATCGTGCGCGCGGCTGCCGCCCCCGACCCCGACAACGAGGTCGCGCGGCGCACCCTCCGGGACGAGGTGCTCCAGCTCGGCTCCCTCGCCGAGGCCCGGGTGAGCGCCTTGAGCCAACGGACCGCGCGCGCCCAGCAGGACGCCGTCCGGGTGTCGCTGATCCTGGCGGCGATGTCCCTCCCGCTCGGCGCGGCCCTGCTGTGGCTGGCGGGCACCGCGCTCCGGCCCGTCCGTACGCTCACCCAGCAGGTGCGCCGGCTCGAAGCGGGCGAGCGCCCCGGCCCGGTCGACGTGGGCGGCGACGACGAGATCGGCACCCTCGCCCGCGCCTTCGAGGCGATGGCCCGCGCGGTGGACGAACGCGACCGCAACCTCCAGGCGGTCACCCTGCAGCTGCGGCGGGTGCTCGACAGCCTGATCTCGGCGGTGGCGGTGGTGGAGGGCGGGCGGGTTTTGGTGGCGAACCCCGCAGCGGAGGCGCTCTGGTCGCTCCGCGAGGGCAGCGCGCTGCCGGAGGTGCTCGCGAACCTCGGCCAGGGGCGCCAGGACCTCGCCCTGGCGGGGCGCACCCAGGACGTCTTCGTGGCGCCCTTCGGCGAGAACGGCCGGATCGTGGTCGGCGAGGACGTGACCGAGCGGCTACGGGATCGCGAACGGCTGGTGCGCAGCGAGCGCCTCGCCCTGGTCGGTCAGCTTTTGGCGCAGGTGACCCACGAGGTGCGCAACCCGCTCAACGCCATGAGCCTGCATGCGGAGCTCCTCGCCGACGAGCTGGCCGGCACCGAGCAGGCCGCGCTCCTCTCGACGGTGGTCAACGAGATCCGCCGCCTCGAAGCCGTGACCGAGCGGTACCTCGACCTCGCCCGGCGCCGTGCGCCCGAGCTCGCCCCGGAGGACCCGGTGGCGCTGGCCCGGGGGGTGGTCGCCCTCGAAGATGAACGCCTCCGCCGCCTCGACGTGGAGGTGCGGGTGGAGGCCGAACCCTGCCGGAATGTGGACATCGACGGAAACGTGCTCCGGCGCGCCCTGCTCAACCTCATCCGCAACGCGGGCGAGGCCGGCGCACACCGGGTGGTGGTCGGGGTGCGGGTGGAAGGCGCCGAGCTGGTCGTGACGGTGGGGGACGACGCCCAGGGGATGGACGAGGCGACCGCGGCGCGGGTCTTCGAGCCGTTCTTCTCCACCAAGGCGCGGGGCACGGGCCTGGGGTTGGCGGTGACGCGCCAGGAGATCGAGGACCTCGGCGGCAGCGTCCGGGTCACGAGCGCGGCCGGGGTGGGCACCACGTTCACGATCCGGGTGCCGGGGTAGGGATCACAACTCCTGCTGCCCGCGCGCCCGGCGAGGACGCGGGGCCCTGCGAACGAGCGGCTTCCCGGCCGAACTGTGTCAGAACTCCAGCTGCCCCGCCGCCCGGGGGTACGGGATCACGTCGCGGATGTTCTCGACGCCCGTGGCGTACATCACCGCGCGCTCAAAACCGAGGCCGAAGCCGGCGTGGGGCACGCTGCCGTAGCGGCGCAGATCGCGGTACCACCAGTAGTGGGCGGGATCGAGGCCCATGTCCTTCAGGCGCCCATCGAGCACGTCGAGCCGCTCTTCGCGCTGGCTGCCGCCGATCATCTCCCCGACGCCGGGGGCGAGGACGTCCATCGCGGCGACCGTGCGGCCGTCATCGTTGACCCGCATGTAGAAGGCCTTGATGTCCTTCGGGTAGTTCATCACCACCACCGGGCGACCCACCTGCTCGCAGAGCCACTTCTCGTGCTCACTCTGCAGGTCGATCCCCCACTTCACCGGGAACTCGAACTTCGCGCCGGACCGCTCCAGGCGCGCGACCGCCTCGGTGTAGTCCATGCGCTCGAAGCTGGAGTTGACGAACTTCTCCAGCCGCTCGACGCAGCCCTTGTCCACCCGCTGGGCGAAGAAGGCCAGATCGTCCTGGCGCTCGTTGAGCACGGCGCGGAAGATGGACTGGAGGAAGTCGCTGGCGAGGTCGGCGTCGTCGCTGAGGTTGGCGAAGGCGATCTCCGGCTCGATCATCCAGAACTCGGCGAGGTGCCGGCGGGTCTGGCTGTTCTCGGCGCGGAAGGTGGGGCCGAAGGTGTAGACCTTGGAGAGCGCGAGGCAGTATCCCTCGACGTTGAGCTGCCCGGACACGGTGAGGTGCGCGGGCTTGCCGAAGAAGTCGGCCGCTTCGTCCACCTTTCCCTCCGCCGTGCGGGGGAGGTTCGCGAGGTCGAGCGTGGAGACGCGGAACATCTGCCCGGCGCCCTCGGCGTCGCTCCCGGTGAGGATCGGGGTGTGGATCCAGTAGAAGCCGCGCTCGTGGAAGAAGCGGTGTACGGCCTGGGCGAGCGTGTTGCGCACCCGGGTGACGGCGCCGATGATGTTGGTGCGCGGCCGCAAGTGTGCCTGCTCGCGGAGGAACTCCATCGAGTGCTGCTTGGCCTGCATCGGATAGGTCTCGGGGTCGTCCACCCAGCCGACGACCGTGACGCGCGTGGCCTTGAGCTCCACCGCCTGGCCGGCGGCGGGGCTGGCGACGAGCTCGCCCTCCACCTCCAGCGAGCAGCCGGTGCCGAGGCGCTTGACCTCGTCGTAGTTCGAAAGCGCCGCCTCGGCGATCACCTGGAGCGGGTTGAAGCCTGACCCGTCGGACACGCCGACGAAGCTCAGGCCGGCCTTGGAGTGGCGCGCGGTGCGCACCCACCCTTGCACGGTGACGGTGGTGCCGACGGGGACCTTGCCGGAGAGCAGGTCGGCGATGCGAGAAGCGGCCACGGGTGCCTCGGGGGACGGCCGCGGGCTAACGCGGCGCAGGCCCGCCCCGCCATTCTCGCCGACGGTCGCCCCTCGACCGCCGACGGTTCGGGGCGGCAAGGCGGTGGAGCACCCCGGCCCCTCGACACCCTCCTTCGGGTCGGCGGTCCTGAAAAGACGCGATCGTGCGTTGACAACGATTATGAGATTCAATATCAATATAGGACCCTCTCGGAGACCCGATGCTCGCCCTCCTCCTCCTCCCGTTCGCCCACGCCGGCGAACGTTTCTTCGCGTGGTCCTACGGCGCCGCGACCGTGCCCGTCGGTGAAGTGGAGCTCGAGCCCATCTCCACCGTGGAGACCCATCAGGAGGACGGCGCCACCGTGGCGGAGTGGACCCACGAGGTGGAGTTGGAGTACGGCATCACCCCGGCGCTGGAGGCGGGGATGTACCTGGTGACGAGCCAGCAGGGCGACGAAGCGCTCTCCTTCTCGGGCTACAAGGGCCGACTACGCTACCGCTTCTGGCCGATCGGCACCCGGGGCGTGGATCTGGCGGCGTACCTGGAATATGTGGGCTCGCCCACCTTCACCGAGCACGAGATCGAGGCAAAGGTGATCGTCGCGCACGAGGGGAAGAAGCTCCGGGCGTCGCTCAACCTCACCGGAGAATTCGTGGTGTCCGAGGGCGGCGTGGAGCCGACCCTCGAGCCGACCGCCGGGGTGGCGTGGCGCATCACCCCGAACGTGGCCGTCGGCGCGGAAGGCAAGCTCGAAGCCACGTTCGGCGACGTGGTGGAGGGGCCGTTCTTCTGGGCCGGCCCGACCCTTCACCTCTCCGGCAAGGACGCGAAGGTGTGGTGGACCGTGTCGGGCATGTACGGCCTCACCGGCCCGAGCCGCGAGGACGCCGCGGTCGAGGCCCGCTCGATGGTGGGGATCGACCTGTGATCCCCGCCGCCTACCCCACCAGGACGCGGCCGCTGTCCTTCAGGGTCCGGGCGTAGGCTTTCTCGATCACCTGGCCCCAGTCGCAGAGCGGCTTGAGCTGCTTGTTGATCGAGTAGATGCCGCCGAGCGCGCGGTGGAGGAAGACGAGCTCCTTCGGCGCGCGCAGCTTGCCGTTCATCATCACCTTGGGCATGACGCGGGCGATCTGCTCGTGGGCGTCGTCTTCCGGGCCGCCGGTGAGGAACGGGCCGCCCCGGAAGGGCACGCCGATGGCGCGGCCGAGGGCCCACAGGGTCTCTTCCGCGTCGGGGTCCCGCTCGGAGAGGGCGCCGAGCTTCACCGCGTGCTGCATCATCAGTTCGCGCTGGTTTCGCCGGGTGTAGATGGCGCAGGCGCCGTACTCGGCGACCCACTCCAGGTCGAAGAAGCGCACGCAGCCGAAGTCGAGCAGGCCGATCTTGCCGTCGGCCTGGAAGAGGTAGTTGCCCGGGTGCGGATCGGCGTGGATCATCCGGTGGCCGTAGAACAGGTCGAAGAAGACCCGCCCGAGGGTGACGCCGGCCCGCTGCCGCGCCTCGGGCGTTCCGGTGGCCACGAACGCCGGCAGCGGCTTGCCGTGCAGCCGCTCCATGGTGAGCACCTTCCCCGTGGACCAGCCCTCGTGCACCCGCGGCACCACGACGTCGGGGTCGTCCACGAGGACGCGGCGGAAGGTCTGGAGGTTGTTGGCCTCGTTCCGGTAGTCGATCTCTTCGGCGAGGCGGGCGTTGATCTCCTCGAACCAGCTGTCGATCTCGGCCTTGCTCCGCCGGAGCATCCGCCCGCCGACGAGCATGTTCTTCAGGGCGCCCAGATCGCTGCCGATGGCGTCCTCCACGCCCGCGTGCAGGACCTTGATCACCACGTCCTGCCCATCCGGCAGCGTGGCGGCATGCACCTGCCCGAGCGATGCGGTGCCGAGGGGGGACGGGTCGATCTTACGGAACAGCGTCTCCACCGGTCCGCCGAGCTCCTTCTCGATCCGCCCGCGGACGGCCTCCCAGGGCACCGGCTCGGCCTTGTCGTGCAGCTTCCCGAGGACGGCCTTCGCGTCGGCGGGGAGGTCGATGCTGTCGGCGACCTGGGCCACGGCCTGCCCCACCTTCATCGCCGCGCCCTTGAGCGAGCCGAGGTTCTCCACGATGCGGCCGGCATTCTGGATGTGCAGGCGATCGAGGGCGTCCTTCCTCTTCTCCTCGCTCTGCACCAGCCCGGCGATCTGCTGCCCGAGGTAGCTGCCCGTCACCTTGGTGGTGAGCGAGCCGAGCTTCGCGAGGCGACCGAGCTTGGACATGGCCCCGGCGACTAACGCGGCAGCGCCCCCCGGGGCCTGGGAGGTAGGCTACCGGGTGGGCGGATGGCGGCGACGGGCCCCGGCGCGCTCCGCCCTCCCGATCATTGACGCCCGCCCCCCCACCCGTTAGCGGCGCGCCCTCTCGTCTCGGAGTCGAACATGGCGAAGAAGAAGCCGCTCGGTCGCACCACCATCTTCGTGGAGTGCACCACGTGCCGTGAGAGCGGGGTGCCTGGCGTGAGCCGGTATGCCACTCAGAAGAACAAGAAGAACACCGCTGCGCGCCTCGAGCTCAGCAAGTACTGCCGCTACGAGCGGAAGGTCACGGTCCACAAAGAGACGAAGTAGAAGAAGCCGGGCCTCAAGCCCGCTTCTTCTGCCGTCGCGCGCCCCAAAGGAGCGCGGCACCCGTGAGCGACCCGCCCGCACACCCTTGGGGGTCTTCGGACCCCTCATCGGCGTTTTTGGCGGTCGCCTCTCCGTCGCAGTCCTGGTCCACCAGATCACCCGGTACATCCGGGGCGCCGGGGTGTACCGCGGGATCGGCGTCGTCGCAGTCGTCGCCCCCGACGCGGTTGGTGGCGAAGCCGTCGCCGTCCGCGTCGTAGTCGTCGTCGCCGGCGCAGTCGCCATCCACGGCGTCGTAGGGGGCATCTTCGGCGCCGGGGTGCACGGTGTATTCGTGGTCGTCGCAGTCGTCGCCGCCGTAGATCGCGCTGTCGAAGCCGTCGCCGTCCGCGTCGTAGTCGTCGTTGCCCACGCAGTCGGCGTCGATGCCGTCGTAGAAGACGTCGGCGGCGCCCGGGCGGACGGAGGCGTGGGCATCGTCACAGTCGTCCCCGCTGTACTCCGCGCTGCGGTAGCCGTCGGCGTCCGCGTCGTAGTCGTCGTTGCCGGCGCAGTCGGCGTCGACCCCGTCGTACCAGGCATCGGGCGCGCCGGGGAAGATCGCTGGATCGAGATCGTCGCAGTCCTCGGGGGCGGCGAAGCCGTCGCCGTCCGCGTCGGTCGCGGCCCAGGACAACGTCGCCCACAAAAGGAAGATCACGCCAGGAGTGTAGCCGTGCGCCGTGACGGCCGCGCCGTCGTTCCGCTCAGCCGCCGAACTCCGCCACCGGGTGGGTGTAGCCGAACGCCGTGCCCAGGCCGCCGTCGATCTGCATCACCACCTGCCCGTCGGAGGTGACCTCGCTCAGGCGACCGCCCGCGCCCCAGCTGATGAGCGTGTCCCCGTTCTCCAGCCGCTCGGCGCTGCCGAGGAACGGCGAGTAGAGCGTCTCCGGGTCGGAGTAGCTCCACACCCGGACAACCTTGTGATTCGTCGGGTCGTAGCTGTACTCTACGGCCTCCGACCAGAGGTGGTCACTCGCGCCGGCGCCGTTGTTGAAGATCAGGAACCCGCCCGGCACCAGGGACGGCGCGTGCTGTTCCACCGGCCCGTCCCCCGTGAACTCCACGGTGCTGTGCGCCCCGCCGATCTGCTCCAGGGTGGCGCCGGTCGCGGCGTCGATCACCACGATCGTGCTGATGTTGTGGCAGCTGACCCAGTACTGTCGGGTGGCGGGGTCGTACGTCAGCGAATTGCTGTGCGTCCAGTCGATCTTGCCGCCGTAGAAGACGTTCGCGGGGTCGATCGTGTCGGGGTTGAGGCCGTCCCAGGTGGACCAGACCACGCGCGAGGTGCCGTCGCGGTCGATCTCCACGAGCTGGTCCCCCGCCACCGACTTGCCGTTGTAGTCGCGCTGGTCGATCGCGATGTAGGCGAAGCGGCCGTCGGGGAGCTCGAGGAAGTCGTGGTGCCCGCCGGCCAGCCGCAAGCTCCACCCTTCGCCGCCGGAGAACGGCGTGGAGGTGAGGGTGGCGCGGTCGCTCGCCATGTCCGACGCGTTGGTCATCGAGAGCACCGACTGGCCGTCCCGCGAGAGGCGGGAGTCGGTGACCTGGTCGTTCGGACCGGCCGAGCGCCACCAGAGCATGTTGCCGTTGGCGTCGAAGATGACCGCCGCAGAAGGACTGAAGACCAGGGAGGTGATGAGGTACCCACCGTCGATCGCGCCCTCGCCGGCGTCCTCCGGCCAGATGGCCGGCATCTCCTGCGGGGGGAGCGTGGTGGTGAACGGCACGTCCTCGGAGACGAGGGTGCCGTCGTCGGTGACCGACTCCACCTGGAGGTGGAAGTCTTCCCCGCCGGGGAGGCCGTTGATCACCGCTTCGTGGGTGAGGCCGTCGGCGCTGTTGAGCGCGACCACTTCGTCGCCGTAGCCGTCGTCGATCCCGTAGGCCACGACGCCATCGCCCGCCGAGGGGGTCTCCCACGCCACGGTGACCGCGGTGGAGACGTCGGGGTGGAGGGTGATCGTGGGCTGCAGCACGATCGCCTCGGAGGCGCAGCCGAGCAGCACGAGGAGCATGGGCTCAACATCGCCCGGAGTTGGCCGATCTGAAACCCCATTCACCGTTCGTTGACGGTGCAGACGACTCGGCGCGAGTACGCCGCCGCCGTTATTCCGCACGGATGACCGGCACCCGCGCCGCCGCCTTCGCCTGCGCCGCCCTCGTGGCGATCGTGCTCGGGCCGGCGCTCGCCCACGGCGGGCTGGTCGGCGACCCCACCGTAGACGTGTGGACGCACGCCTGGGGCCTCGGCTGGGTCGCCGAGCGGCTCTCGCACGGCGCCCTGCCGATCGCCACGACCGCCCTCGGCTTTCCGCGCGGTGGATCGGTCACGCCCGCCGACCCCCTCGGCGCGCTCCTGGTCCTCCCGGTCACCCTTACGCTCGGCGTTTCCGGCGCCTACCTGGTGGAACTGGGGCTCCAGTTGGCGCTCGCGGCCGGGGCGGGCTGGGCGTACGGGAAGGCGGTCGCGGGCCCGTGGGGCGGCTTCGTGGTGGCCGCGGCGTGCACCACCTCGCCGACCTTCACCGCCGAGCTCCACAACGGCATCCTCGAGGCGAACTGGATCGGGCTGGTCCCCCTCGCCGCCGCCGCCGCGCTCCTCCGCCCCCGGTGGACTCCCGCCGCCGTCGCCCTCGCCGCCGCCGCCTCGCCCTACCACGGCGTTGCCGCGGGAATCCTCGCGGGCGCCCACCTGCTCGCCCGGAGGGAGTGGCGCACGTTCGCGCTCACCGCCCTCGCCGGCGCCGCCGCCCTCGGCGCGGCGACGGCCCTGCTTCACCTTGGCTTCTCCGGCGCCGAGCCGCTGGAGGTGAAGCCGCCGGGCCTCCAGGAGCCCACGCTGCGAGTGAACGCCGTCGACCCCCGCGCCTTCTTCTGGCCCGGCGACCACTGGACGGTGGACCTCGCCTCCGGCGGCTTCGCCCCCAACTTCCGGCGTACGCCCTACCTCGGCTGGACCCTGGTCCTCGCCGCGCTCGTCGGCACCGCGCGCGCGCCGAAGCGCGCCTGGCTCTGGGCGCCGGTCACGCTCGGGGCGGTCCTCGCGCTCGGTCCCTACCTCTGGTGGAACGGGGACTGGTACGCCCCCGGCGGCGCCGGTCGCCTCGCGCTCCCCCTTTTCCCGCTTCTGAAGCTCACGGACGGGCAGCTCGACCACCCGCTGCGCTTCCTCTCCATGGCCATCCCGGCGCTGGCCGCGTTGGCGGCGCTCGGCGCGGGGCGGTTCGCGCCGCTGCTGGCCGCGCTGGTCGTCGCCGAGAACCTCGCCGTGGCCCCCAACGTCTGGCCGCTCCCCACCGTGGACGCCACGATCCCCGCCGTCTACGCGGAGATCCCCGCAGACGGCCGCGCGATCATCGACCTCCCCGCGCAGGTCGGCGAGACGATGCGCACCGGCGCCTACCTGTACTGGCAGACCGCGCACGGGCACCCGATCCCGTACACGCTCAAACCGTCGGCGAAGGTGCCGAGCATGAACGCGACCCTCCGCACCTGGCTCGCGTTGAGCGCCCCGATGCAGATTCCCCGCGGCTCGCCTGGCTGGATCGACCCGGCATCCGACCTCCACGCCGCCCTCGACGAGCTCATCGCCCAGGGGTTCGGCTGGGTGATCCTCCATCGTTCGCTGTGCCGAGACCAGCCGGCGTGGAACGACCACGAACGGGCGGTGAGCGCGCTCGTCGGCCCGGGGAGGCGCGTCGGGGACGATGAGCTGTGGGAGCTCAACGCCGCCGGCGCCGCGCGCCGTTGACGACGTGTCGAGGGGCTGGAGCCGGGTGCGCCGGCTTGCCCCACCGAACCGTCGGCGGTCGAGGCGCCACGGTCGGCGGCCAGCCTCCGGTCTAGAACAGCACGACCATCGCGCCCGGGTCCAACGCCCCGTAGATCGTGTCCGCATCGCGCAGGTGCATCACCACGCAGCCCCAGCTCATGGCGCGGGAGCCGCCGTCGAACCACTCGTAGGCCCAGCCGTGCAGACCGATGCCCCCGCCGAGCGCCGTGTGCTTCGTGGTCTCCTTTTTCGCCCGCCAGGCCCGGGTGATCTCCCGCTGCTGCGTGGGGGTGATGAGCCCCGCCTCCACACCCCGGGCGGCGTCGAAGGCGTTCGGGTAGTTGATGCGCATCCAGTAGCCGCCGAAGTACGCGGCGGAGGGGCCGCCGAACGGCCCCCGGGACTTGTCCGCGATGAAGTACACGCCCTTCGGGGTGCGGTTGTCGCCGCGGCGCTCCTTGCGGCCCCAGGCCTGACCGCGGCCCACCTGGAAGCGGCCGGTCTCCACGCCGGAGCGGTAGAGCCGCAGCTCGAGGTCGCGGTGGCTGATGAGCGCGAGCTGGGGCTCCGCCGCGGGCACGGGCGCCCAGTCGTGCGTGGCCGCGAACTCGGCGGGCGAGGCGGTCTCGCCCTCCAGCCAGACCCGCGCAGCCGTGCCGCGTGCCAGCACCGCCCCCCGCTCAACGAGCGCGCCGTCCGCCACCGCGGCGCTCGCGCCCGACACCGCCATCGTGATCTCGCGCGGCACGTAGTTGTCGATCCAGCGGTGGCGGACGTGGAGGGTGCCGCCGCTGTCGATCGTCACCCTGCCGCGCGCCATCGCCCGGATGGCGGCGGGCTTCGCCGCGGTGGCGTCGCCGCTGCCGGCCACGCGCCAGCTCCGGTCGAGCGGGGCGCGGAAGCCATCGGCGAAGGCCGCCTCGGGGTCGACGAGGGTCTCGAAGGTGGTGAGGAGCTCGGGTTCGGGCTCGAATTCGTCGCGGGGCTCCACAGCGGAGGCGGGGTCGGGGCCCTCGTCGATGGCGGCGACGCTCCCGGCGGGCGGGTCGGCGGCGGCGCGGGAGCAGCCGCTGGAGCAGGCGACGAGCGCGGCGAGGGCGGCGAAGAGCACGCCCCCACGGACCACGCCGGCGCGGGGAGGTTCCCAGGGGAGGGTGGGCCTCGGGGGCACGGGGTCACGATAGCCGTGGATTCGGGCGGTGACACCACCGGCGCGCGGCGGTGGTGGCCTGCCCGACCGGACAAGGGCACCACGGAGGACACAGAGGACACGGAGGGATACAAAGGAGGGAGGTTCAGCCTTCTCTCTGTGTCCTCCGTGCGCTCTGTGGTGCCTTCGTCTTCGACCGTCGGCGCAACGGGCCAGCGGATCAGTCCGACAGGTAGCAGCGCTCGAGGTACCAGGTATGGCGCGCGGAAGCCGGGTAGGCGCCCGGCTCGTCGTAGAGCACCAGGGCGTGTTCAAGGTCGGCCTCGACCCAGGTGAGCGCCCGGTAGAACCGGCTAAACTCCGAATCGTTCGCGGCCACCTGGTACGACTGCATCGTGAGGTTCCACAACTTCTCGTTCACCCGCTCCGCGTACGCCCGGTCCTCTCCCGGGTACGGGCGATAGAGCGCCTCCCGGACGACACGATCCGTCGCGATGAACTCCGCGACGTCGTCCGCCGTGCAGGCGCTCTCGGGCACCACCCGGGCCGCCAGGAGCATCAACGCGTACATCCGAGCCTCGATCGGGATCGCCGTATCTTCGCCTGGGCGGTCGTCAAGGAAACAAGCGCCATTCTCGCCCCCGCGGCCCCTCGACCGCCGACGCCGGCCGGGCGGCACGCCGGTCCCCCCGCGCCGCTCCCTCGACACCTCCGCCTCCCCGAGTGGGGGTTGAGTGGGGGTCACAGCGGAGCGGTCCGCGGGTATCTCAAGGGGGTCGAACCCGACCGGAGCCCCCATGATCACGTCCAGCCTCCTCGCCCTCGCCCTCGCCATCCCCCACGCCGACGCGGCGAACGTCCCGAAGATCAAGAACATCCGCATCCGCGAGGTGACGGACACGAATGGGCAGAGCTCGCTGGTGGCCACCACCTCGGGCAGCGACACCACCGTGGCCTCGATCAAGGCCGAGCTCGAGTCCGACGCGGGCAGCGAGGAGGTCACGCTGGTCGAATCCGACGCGTGGCTCCACGGCGCCGCGACGATCTCGGCGCTCCCGAAGACCGACGCGACCGTGACCCTGTACGTGTACGACACGTCGAGCACGTTGATGGCCACGTTCTCCGGGACCTGCGCGGCCAGCGTCTCCAACGGTGGCTACCACCAGGCGTGCACCCGAATGAAGCGCGCCGACTTCTGTGCCACCGGCGACCGCACCACGTGCACGGGAGACGACCTCGACCTCGACGTCCTCGCCAGCGCCACCTTCTCCGCCACCAAGGGCTACGACGTGGCGTTCGACCTCGCCGGCGCCGACACCTACGACGTGGCCTACGCCACCCTGGTGCTGACCGAGGGCAAGACCGACACCAAGGCCACCGTGGACTGGGACGACGTCGGGGCGATCTGGGAGGGCGAGCTCTCCGAGGCGCCGATCGGGCAGGTCACCGTGAAGGCCACGACCTACGACAGCAAGAAGAAGAAGCTCGACTCCGCGAAGGTGGAGGTGTCCGAGCCCTGGGCCGACGGCGGCGCCGGCCTCCCCGCCCTCCCCACCGACGACGACCCGCTCACCAGCCTCACGGTGCGCGAGGTGAAGGAGCTCGCGGACATCCTCAAGGCCGACTACGGCATCGAGCCCGCCGCGCTCACCGTGGTGTCCCAGGGCTGGAACACCGGCGACACCCTCCCGGTCGACGCGAGCGTGGAGCTCACCGGCGGCAAGACCCTCACGGTGCCCGTCAACAGCGTGCAGCGCGCCGGCACCGGGGCCCTCTCGGCGAAGTTCGGCGAGGTGATCGACGCGTGGTTCACGAAGGGCGGCGGCGACCTCACCGTGCTCCTCGAGGCGGGCGACAAGAGCCTCGTGATCGACAGCTCGGGGTCGATCAGCGGCAGCGACTACGTCACGGAACGGAGCCTCTCCTTCGGCGCGGTCGGCAGCGGCGCCGGCGTCCTCGTCACGGGAGGCGCGTACGGTGACTGGGACGTGTCGACGACGGTCTTCGCGACCACGGAGGCCGGCCTCTCCACCTCGCTCCCGGTCACGGTGACGCTCCTCGACGAGAAGGGCAACACCGTGTACGCCGAGAAGGTCACCCCCACCTTCGAGGACGAGCTCGCGGTGGTGTTCTGCTACGCCGTGTCGTTCTCCGAGGACCCCATCGGCCTCGACCTCTCGGGCAAGGTGAGCCTCCTCGGCGAGGCCAACAAGAAGGGCAAGCAGGAGACCCTCTCCAAGGGCAAGTTCTACGGCAGCGTGACCCGCAACGACGACGGCGCCCTCGGCCTCGCCGGCGCGGACAAGGACGCCGTGAGCCCCCGCGGCGACATCCTCATCGGCGGCGAGCCCATCGGCTTTGAGCTCACCGACAGCAACAAGGACGGGGTGATCACCACGCCGCCGGTGGTCGTCATGATGGTGGCGGGTCCGCCGACGCGCTCCAAGGTGCTCAATGTCAGCGGCGGGACGGACGTGAACCCGTAGTCCGGGCACGGTTTTTGTCCCCCCTCCCGTCCCGGCAGGACCGTCGCGAGCCATGACAAACGTCGGCGCGGCGCCGCCGGGCGGGACCCTGGCCTACGCCGGGCCCGCCTGGCGCCCCCGGCGGGTCGGGCGCGGCCGCTCAGCCGCGGGGCGGAGCCTCGTACCCACCGGCGGGCGCGTCCATCCGGGCGCCCCGAACGGCGCTGCGAACCATCCATCCGAGGAAGAGGGCGCCGGCGACGAGCCAGAACGCCATCACCGCGGCCGGCGCCACGCTCGACTCGTGGGTGTGGGCGAAGGTGGCGGGGTGCGCGTAGGCGAACGAGACGAGGAGGGTCATCGGGCGGGACTAACCCGACCGTGAACCGTCGCGCTTCGAGAGAAGGTCAGCGCCGCCGACGCACCGCCAGGACCACCGCCTCCAGCGCCGCTGCCGCCCCGAGCTGCACCACCTCGTTGGGCAGGCCCAGCAGGTTCCACAGCACCACGGCGTCCACGGGATCGCGCGCGATGTGGAGGTTCTGCGTGGCCCACCCGGCCAAGAGCGCCACCGGCAGGGTGACCATCCCGGTGAAGACGGCCGCGCCGAGGTAGCCGACCACCCGCTGCCGCAGCCGCGTGGGCTGGGAGCGCGCGAAGATGCCGATGCCGAGCAGGTTCAGCGCCACCAGCACCAGCGCCGAGAGCGCCGGGAGCAGGAACAGCGCCGGCCCCTCCACCGACTTGCCCACGATGCCGAGGACCAGCAGCATCAGGCCCCAGGCCACCGTGCACCCGCCGACCAGCCACGGCAGCGCCCCCGTGGGATCGAGGCGCGTCATCCAGGGCGGTCGAGCAGAGCCCATGCGGTCTCGTATCCTCGCGGGCGCAAGGCGCACGTCGCGATCCGGCCGACGCCGTCGTGGTCACCCCCGGCCGCTGGAGGTATCCTCCCTCCATGGTCTGGTTCGCCCTCGCCTGCGCCCACCCCGCGCCCCCGGAGGGCGCCGCGACGGCCGCGCCCACCGCCACGACGACGGCCGCCACCGAGCCCGTCCTCCCGCTCGACGACCCCGGCCTCTCCCCCGCCGTCCTCGCCGCCGTGCAGACCTTCCCCGAGACCGGGTTCTACTGGCCCCCCGACGACGGCGTGTGGTGGGGCACTCCGGACTAAGTTCGCTATCGCGGGGTCCTGCTCTCCCCCGCCGACCCCGGCCACCGCGGCCATTGTGTCGGCGTCACCTGGGAGATCGCCCTGAACGTGCTGGAGAAGGCCGCCGGGCCCCGTCGCCCCATCGCCGGCCTGGGCCTCGACGAGATGATCGAGCTCCGCCGCGACTGGTTCGTCCGCGAGCTCGGCGGTGCCGGCGCGGCGGACGCGGTCGCCCACCACGGCGTCGGCATCGCGGTCGACGCGGCGCACCTCGTCCCCGGCGACTTCGTCCAGCTCTGGTATGCCTGGGGCGGCGGGCACAGCGGCGTCTTCACCGGCTGGGAGGTCGATCCCGCCGGAGCCGTCACCGGGATCACCTACTGGTCGGTGCACCCCGCGCTCGGCCACGCGGGCGAGTGGACGGACCCACTGGGCGACGCCGGGGTGGCCAAGGTGTACGGCGCGCGGCTCGCGCCACCGGCCGCGTGGGCGGGGAGGGCGGAAATCGGATCGTCCCCCCTCAATCTTCCGCCGACCTGACCGATGGGTCGGAGCGATGGCCACCGCCGCCGCTCCTCGCGCCCGTCCCACCGCCCCCGGTTCGTCCTCCGTGATGAGCCGGGTCCGCCAGAACTCCGATGCGCTCCTCGCGTTCGGCGTCTTTGCGGTCGTCGCGATCATGATGGTCCCGTTGCCGCCGTTCGTCCTGGACCTGCTCCTGGCCGGCAGCATCACCGTCTCGCTCCTCATCTTCCTCGTGGCGCTGTACACGCGGAAGCCGGTCGACTTCTCCGTCTTCCCGACGGTGCTCCTCGTCACCACGCTGTTCCGCCTCTCGCTCGCCGTCGCCAGCACGCGGCTCATCCTCACCCACGGCGCGGAGGGCCCCGGGGCGGCGGGCCACGTCATCCAGGCGGTCGGCAACTTCCTGGTGGGCGGCAACTACGTCGTCGGCTTCATCGTCTTCGCGATCCTGGTGGTCATCAACTTCATGGTGGTGACCAAGGGCGCCGGCCGCGTGGCCGAGGTCGCCGCACGGTTCACCCTCGACGCGATGCCCGGCAAGCAGATGGCGATCGACGCCGAGCTCAACGCCGGGATGATCGACGAGAAGACCGCGAAGCGCCGCCGCGCCGAGGTCGCCCGCGAGGCGGACTTCTACGGCGCGATGGACGGCGCCAGCAAGTTCATCAAGGGCGACGCGATCGCCGCGATCCTGATCACCCTGATCAACATCCTCGGCGGCATCATCATCGGCGTGGTGATGAACGGCCTCGACATCGGGACCGCCCTCGCCAACTACACCATCCTCACCATCGGCGACGGCCTCGCCAGCCAGTTCCCCGCCCTGATCACCAGCGCCGCCGCCGGCATGCTCGTCACCCGCGTCAACGACGTGGACGACAACACCCTCGACGTGCAGATCAGCAACCAGGTGCTCGGCAAGCCGCGCGTCCTGGCGATCCTGGCGGTGCTCGCCGGGATGTTCATCTTCGTGCCCGGCCTTCGGGTCACCTTCTTCGTGGTCGCCTCGGCGATCGGCGCGCTGGCCTGGTGGCTGCGCGATGGCATCGCCCCGGAGGAGCCGGTGGTCGAAGAAGACACGAAGCCCGCCGCCGAAGCCCCGATCGAGGACCTGCTCAAGGTGGAGCCGGTGGTCGTGGAGCTCGGGCTCGACCTCGTGTACCTCGGCGACGAAGCCCGGGGCGGCCAGCTCGTGGAGCGCGTGCAGCGCATCCGCCGCCAGCTCGCGACCGACCTCGGCCTCATCCTCCCCACCGTCCGCCTCCGCGACAACGTGAAGCTGGGCGCCGGCCAGTACCGTGTCCTGCTCCGCGGCGAGGTCGTCGCCAGCGGCCAGGTGGTGGCGCGGCAGAACCTCGCGCTCGATCCGGGCGGCGTCACCGGGCAGCTCAAGGGCGCCGAGGGCCGCGACCCGGTGTTCGGCATGAAGGGGATCTGGGTCCCCGACAGCCAGCGCACCCGCGCCCAGCAGCTCGGGTACACCGTGGTGGACGTCCCCACCGTCCTCACCACCCACCTCGACGACCTGCTCAAGCGCTTCGCTCACGAGCTCTTCGGTCGGCAGAACCTCGCCGAAGCGCTCGAGCGCGTCTCGCAGCAGAACCCCAAGCTCGTCGAAGAGCTGGTTCCGGACCCGCTCCCGCGCGCCGCGCTGCTCCGCATCTTCCGCAACCTCATCGCCGAGGGCGTGGGCGTGCGCGACACCCAGGGCATCCTCGAGGCGCTCGCCGAGTTCGCCAGCCGCACCCGCGACCCGGATGTGCTCACCGAGCTCGTCCGCGCCCGCCTCGCCCGCGCCGTGACCGCCCGCTTCGTCGGCGACGACGGGGTGCTCCGCTACCTCTCGCTCGCCCCCGACGCCGAAGACGCGATCAGCAAGGGCCTGCAGACCGGCGACGGCGCGATGATGACCTTGACCCTCGACCCCGACGTGAGCCGCCGCTTCATGCAGGCCGTGCGCGCCGCCACCGAGGCCTTCGCCGGCCCGGGCGAAGCGGTGCTGCTGGTCGCGCCGGGCGCCCGCGGGCCGGTGCGCCGCATGCTGGAGCGGGCGATGCCCCGGGTGCCGGTGCTGTCGCCTGGCGAGATCGTGTCCGGAACGGCGATCGAACGGGTCGGAGAAGTTTCGTTGGGCGCACGGCTCAAGACCGCGCGGGAGTGACCGATGTACGAGCTCATCGAAGAACGCCAGGGGGGAGGGACCGTGATTCCACGGGCGTACACCACGCCGCGCGAGCGGACCGTCGACGGGATGACCAAGGAGGACGCCTGTCGGCGCTTCCAGAAGAAGATCCTCCAGGTCGCGCGCCGGGTGTGGACCCACGTTCGGGAAGACTCGGGCGTCGCCCAGGAGGACCTCGTGAGCTTCGGCGTGCTCGGGCTCCTGGAGGCCTTCGAGCGCTACCAGGACGACAAGGGCATCGACTTCCCCACGTTCGCCGAGTACCGAATCCGCGGCGCCATGCTCGACGCGCTGCGCACGATGGACACCTTCACCCGTCGCCGCCGCGACACCGCCCGGCGCCTGAAGGCCGCGGAGGACAAGGTCCGCGGCATCACCGGCCGGGACCCGAAGTCCCTGGAAGTGGCGACGATCATGGGCGCCACCATGGAGGAGTACTGGACCGCGGTCGACGTAGCCACGCCCGTCTCCCTGGTCTCCCTCGACGACGCCCAGTCGGACCAGGACGGCTTCATCCGCGCCGCCTTCTCGGTCGACGGCGAAGACGGCGCGCCGATGGCCATCGCCGCCGAAGAAGCACTCATCGCGCTGCGCCGTGCCATCCAGGGCCTCCCCGAGCGGGAGCGGCAGGTCGTCCTGCTCTACTACGGCCGCGACATGAACCTCGCCGAGATCGGGGAGGTCTTCTCCGTCTCGCCCTCGCGCATCTGCCAGGTGCTCACCGTCGCCCGCGGGAAGCTCCGCGTCGCGCTGATGGCCGCGCTCGAAGCGCAGCCGCTGCAGGAGGCGGGATGAGGGACATCTACATCGCCCTGAGCGGCGCCTCCGCCGCTTGGGACAACCTCAGCTCCATCGCGCACAACGTCGCGAACTCCAAGACCCAGGGCTTCCGCGAGGCCCGCACCACCTTCGAGCTCGCCGGGGCGCCGCCCTCCGCCAACGGCTCCGGCCTCGGCCCCCTGTACGTGGCCGCCGGCAACACGACCTACAACACCCAGGACGGCGACCTTGAGATCGACGACGACCCGAACCACCTCGCGCTGCGCGGTGACGGGTTCTTCGCCCTCGAAGGCGGCACCTTCACCCGGGACGGTTCCTTCCAGATCGACGGCGAGGGCACCCTCGTCACCAGCGACGGCACGCCCGTGCTGTCGGAGAACGGGCCGATCCAGCTGGCGCCCGGGGAGACGTTCAACGTGGGCCCGGACGGCACGGTGAACGGCTCCGTGAGCGGCAACCTCGGCAAGCTCAGCATCGCCACGCTGGGCAACCCCGCGCCGCTCGGCGGCAACCGCTGGGGTGGCACGCCATCGGCCGATCCGCCCGACGGAACCACGGTGGTGCAGGGCGCGCTCGAAGGCAGCAACGCCGACACGATGCGCGGGATGATCGAGATGATGGAGGCCTCGCGGTACTTCGAGGCCGAACAGAAAGCCATGCAGGCGAGCGACGACTTGCGCGCCCGCCTCAACCGGATCGGAGGCTCCTGATGCGCGCACTCTCCACGGCCGCCAGCGGCATGCGGGCCTACCAGACCAAGATCGACAACATCGCGAACAACCTCTCGAACGCCAACACGACCGGGTTCAAGAAGGTCCGCGAACACTTCGAGGACCTCGTCTACCAGAGCCTCGGCACCCGCGGCGGCGCCAACGGCGCTTCGGCCACCAACCCGCTCCAGGTCGGCAGCGGCGTGCGCCTCGCGTCGCTCACCCGCGACACCCGCACGGGCGATGCGCAGGTCACCGGCGGGATGACCGACTTCATGATCCAGGACGACGGCTACTTCGAGGTGGAGACGCCCGACGGCCAGAAGCTCTACACCCGAGACGGCGCCTTCACCGCCGACAGTGAGGGGAACCTGGTCACCGCCTCCGGCTACAAGGTGATGCCCGGGATCCAGCTGCCGGACGGCACGATGGGCCTCTCCGTGGCGCAGGACGGCACGGTCACCGCCAAGGTGCTCAGCGACGGGGTGATCGAGGACCAGGTCCTCGCGCCGTTCACCCTCACCCGGTTCAGCAACCCCGGCGGCCTCGAGGCGCTCGGCGGCAACTACTTCCGGGGAACGCCGGCGAGCGGCGAGGCCCAGTCCGGCTCGCCCGGCCAGGAAGGGCGCGGCACGATCATGCAGGGCGCGCTCGAAGGCAGCAACGTGGACGTCGCGGAGGAGCTGGTCGGGATGATCACCGCCCAACGCTCCTACGAGCTCTCCTCCAAGGTCATCCAGGCGGCGGACGAGATGATGTCCACCGCGGTGAACCTGAGGCGATGATGGACGCGGCCCGGCTCCTCGTGCTCGCCGCCGCGCTCGCCGCGCCGGCCGCCCACGCCGCGACGCTCGAGTCCGCGGTGCGCACCGCCGTCGCGGAGCGACTCTCGCTCGATCCCGGCGACGTGGAGCTCGCCGAGCTCCCTTCCGACGCCACGGTGGACGCCGAGTGGAGCATCCGCCTCCCCGACTACGCCTTCGGCAGCGGCCACGTGGCGATCACCGCCGAGGTCCCGGGCCGCTCGATCCGGCTCAACCCCAAGGTCACGCTCTACGACCGGCTCCCGGTGGTGGACGCCGAGATCGCCCAGGGCGCGCAGGTGAGCTTCCACCTCGAACGCCGCGCGCTCAGCGAGCTCCATGGCGGCACGCCGGTCGAGCCCGCCCTCGCCTGGGACGCGACCATCGCCCTCCACCGCGGCCGCGTGCTCACCACCGGCGTCGTCCGCCGCCACCCCGACCTCCGCGAAGGCGCGGCCGTGACCCTCGTGGTCCAGCGCGGCGCCCTCGTCATCACCGCCCCCGGGCAGCTCCTCGCCGACGCCATCGTCGACCAATCCGTCAAAGTCCTCAACCTCGCCACCAAGGCCGAGCTCCTGGGCACGCTCCAGGCCGACGGCCGCATTCACCTGGGCGGATCATGATCTTCGCGCTCCTCCTCGCTTGCGCCGTCCCCCTCGCCGCCACCCAGGCCGAGCCCCTCGCCCCGCCGATGGCCCCGCCGCCGCCGCCCGCCGCGGCCGGCTCGATGTGGAGCGACTCCGACACCCGCGCCCTCGTCGGCATGGACAACAACGCCCGCTCCGTCGGCGACCTCATCACCGTCCACGTGGTGCAGACGACCTCCGCCAGCAACGGCGCGGACACCGCGCTCAGCCGCGAAGGGAGTTCGGAGTTCGGCGTCACCGCCCTCCTCGGGGCCAACACGTCGATCCTCAAGGCCAACCCCAACATGAAGGGCGCGATCGGCCTCGGCGGTAGCAGCTCCTCCGGCACCACCGGCAAGGGCGCCACCTCGCGCTCCAACAGCGTCGACACCGTGCTCACCTGCACGGTGATCGCGGTCTTCCCCAACGGGAACCTCCGCATCGAGGGCAACGGGCAGACCACGGTCAACAACGAGCAGCAGAAGGTGCACGTGGCCGGCATCGCGCGCGCGCGCGACATCCGCCTGGACAACACGATCGAGTCCACCCTGCTCGCCGAACCGGACGTGGTCGTCACCGGCCTCGGGTCCGTCAGCAACCAGCAGGGTCAAGGCTGGGGCACGGCGATCGCCAACGCGATCTGGCCGTTCTGACCGGGCGGACCGTCGCCATCGACGGTCCGTCGATCCTGCCCTTCCCTCCCGGCCCTCCTCCACCCTCGCGAGCCAGGACCAACGTCGGCGCGCGCCTCGGAGGCCGGATCCGCCTGCGGAGCCATTCTCCCCGCGGCCGCCCCTCGACCGCGGCGGGGCCGGGCGGAAGGGCGCCGTAGCGCCTCCACCCCCTCGACCCCCTCGGCGACACCCTCCGGGGGGTCAGCGCGCGGCGTTGAGCCGGGCGGCGTCGGCCCAGGCCTTCGCGGCGCCGGCGGCGTCGCCACGCGCGGCCGCGAGGTCGCCCTGGAGGACCAGGAGGTTGCTCCGATATGGCGTGTTCGCGCTGCTGCGACCAAGGCCACGGCTCACCGTGGCGCTCGCGGCGCTCGCCCGCCCCGCCGCGGACTGCGCGAGGGCACAGCGCCAGGCGGCGTCCTGCGCGACGCGGGCGTCGCTGTCGGAGAGCAGCGGAGTGTAGGCGGCGACGGCATCGTCGATTCGGCCGGAAGCAGCGGCAGTCTGCGCGGTCGCATACGCCGCCGCGACGTCGGCGCGGCCCAGGAGCGCGCTCGACGAGTAGTCCCGCGGCACGGCATCCGCGCGGCCCGAGGCGCTGTCGCCGCGGGTGCTCGAGCTGGCCTTCTGGTCCAGCGCCGGCGCCTCTTTCGCCAGGGCGCCCGCGTCGTCTTCCATCTCCATGGCGTCCGCGCCCCGGTCGGCGGCGGGCGCGGACCGCGGCGCCGACGCCATGGAGGGGGCCGGCGCCTTCGCCGGCGCCGAGGTCTT
>CAIXRH010000238.1 GCA_903921785.1 uncultured Pseudomonadota bacterium | reverse complement strand
GCCCCGACGAGGTCCACTCCTCCACCAGCCGATGCCGCTCCGCCACCGTCGTCGCCATGCTCATCGTGGACTCCACGCCCGTCGACGCGCTCTACCTGCCGCCCGCGAGCCCCGGAAGATGGGGTCCGCCGGGGGCTTACGGTGAAATCGGCGGGACGGGACAGTCACGGGTTGACAACCGCAGACGGTCGTCCGTTCCGCCATCACAGCCGGTCCACCTCGGCCGCTTCGGTGAATGCACACTGTGTCACGTCCCCGGACTCCCCGAACACCCCCAGGTTGTCCGTCTCCCAGGTGAGGACCCCACGCGCGTCCCAACACTGCGACCAGCGCCACTCGGCGGCGCCGAAACCGCCTCCCGTGACCACGGCATCCGACCGCCCGCCAGCGCCCGGCACCCAGCGGTCGCGCACCGTTACGTCGGCGAGCGCATCACTGCCGTCGTCCGCCAGGTCTTCGCGTGTACGATATTGAAAGTCCCCGGCGGAATCCGCCCGACTGTACGCGTAGCGCCAATCCGTGGGCTCGGCGGTGCCGTCGCTCCAGCCGGCCACGTCCACCAGGAGGTCCACCCCCTCCCGATTGTCATAGGCGACCGTCACCAGCCCCGTCTCCGCCGCGCCACACCACCCCGAGTAGCGTCCCTGGTCCCAGACGAAGCTGCCATCACCCGCGGACACGCTCGTCCCGCTGAAGTGTGTCCCGTACAGCACAACCGCGTCGTCGCCTTCCGGAGGGTGCCCGGAGACGCTCCAGTCGTACACCCCCAGGTTCCGGGCGATGAGCAGGGTCGCGTCCACGTCGCAGCCGTCCGTATAGGGCCCCCAGCGACGGGAATCCTGGGTCCGTTCCGTGGGTGGCAGCGTGCGCACATGGTCGACCAGCCCGAGCACATTGAACACGAAGGTGTTGACGCCACCGGCGATCGACACGGAGAGGTCCACCAGCTCAGCGCGTTCGCCGACGCCACGGGCTTCCGCCTCGGTGGTGTCTTCGGAGAAGCCCACGGTCTGCCGTTCCGCGGCAGGAAGCGCAGCGAGGAAGTCTGCGTCGTCGTCGAAGATGTCGTTGCTGACATCGCCGCACGCCATCAGCGAGAGGAGGAGGATCGTCATGGTCAGAACCGGTACCCGAGTCCCAGGAGGAGCTCGGTGAAGCCCATCCCCAGGTCGTGGCCATCCACGATGTAGGGAAGGTAGTGGAACCGCAACTGCAGGTCTGCCTCGAACTGGCCTGGGTGTACGCCGAGCCAGCCGGCAACTCCGGGCGCGACAGAGAACAACGACTGCTCCGGCACGCCCTGGTCAGGGAAGCGCCTCCGAAGCCAGAACCCTTCCAGGTGAAGCCCGCCCCCGGCCTGCACCCAGAAGTCCGGGGAGCGCCAACCGGCACCAAGACCGACGGTGGCCGAGTCGAGCGCTACGTTCACCGGGTAGTCCAGTCCGTCGATGGTGAGCGTGCCCACACCCGATCCACCCAGAAAATCTCCCGACAGGTACTTCCCGTCGCGCCACCCGAATCGCCCCTCGATCCCGACGGCACCGGTAGACGGGAAGTAGGCCGCCTGCACGGTGGGATCCGCGAATGACCGCCCGCCCGCTTCCAGGTGCAACGCCAACTTGGGACGCTTCGCTTCGCGGATGGTGTGGTCGATCGTTCCCTTGGCCACATCGTCTTCGTACTCGCCGTCCTTGAACTGCCAGCCGTCCACCCGCACCAGCCCGCCCGCAGCGATCTTCGCGTCGGCGACCTCGAGGTGCGTGGGGAGTCGCTCCTGCACGAGGTAGTGCCCGGGACGAAGCGCGATCTGGCGATCGCGGTCAGCGACCGTCACCTCCGAAACGTACATCCGGCGGTCCACATCGAACACCGCGAACGTGCCCGGGTTGGCCGAAGGGAGCTGCAAGGTGCCGGTTCCAGCCCGCCCCATCTCGGTGATGACGACCTCACCGTTGGCGGAGAGGTCCCAGGCTTCGGTCGGATGCTGCGTGCCCGAGCGGGTGCTCGAGGTGCGGAAGACCGTCTCATGGTAGACATATCGGTAGGTCTCGGAGAGCGTGACCCGCCCATCGCCGTCGTCATCTGCGTTTCCACTGAGCCCAGAGGCGAGGAAGTGGGTGAAGTAGGAGCCGCCGATCTCGTCGGACTCCTGGCTCGCTTCGTCGCCGCCGCTGCTGGTGATGATGACGGAGCCCCTCGCATCGAGCCGCTCCTCGAGGTCGAGAACGAAGCCGGGTGCACGGGTGCCCCCCTTCCGCCGGGTGAACGTCCCAGACTGACACGCATCCACGAAGGCCACTCGCACGTCGGCGCCGGTCTTCTTCAGCAGCGACTCCAGCTCGTCCCAGCTCACCGACGTGTGTCCAAGATGGAGCGCCTCCGCGTCCGCGTGTCCCGAGTAGTAGAAATAGAGCACGGTCTCTGAGCCGTTCTGGTGGGCGCTGGCGATGGGTCCCTGCACCTCTGCCAGCGCCCGGAGCAGGTCTCCCCGCCCCTTTCCATAGAGCGCTCGGGTGTTGAGCAACGACACCCCCCCAAGCTCGGTGAGCACGCCCTGCATCTTCTTGGCGTCTTGCTCGGCGAAGTACAACGGAGCGTTTCCCACCGCACCCTCGTTGTTGCCCACCACGATCGCGAAGCGCTGCACCTCGGCGTGCGCGACGGAGATCGAGGCGTAGAGCGCGAGGAGCACGATCAGTCCTTCGCCAGGACGAGCGCCGCGAGGTCCTCCCGAGACGCGTCGAGTGCGAGCACACCGTCCACTCCGTCCTCCGCATAGGCGGCGGCGACTTCGCGGGCCACGACGTCTGCGGGCACGCCCGAGAACGACGCCACGAAGACCTCCGGGCCCGGCGCCGCGTCGAGGAGGATGCTGCCATCGAGCACGCCTTTCCCGGGAGCAACCGCCACGGGTTCGACACCCTCCTCCGGCCAATACGTCTGCACGGTGCCCGTGCCGTCCACCCCGACGAGGACCACGGAGCTGGCGGTTCCGGCGACGTAATCGAAGCGCAGTCGGTCGCCCGGCCGCACCGGCAGGTCCGGATCGCCGGGGAACGCCTGACCATCCCGGTTCACGTCGAACCCGAGCTCGACTTCGCCACCCTTGAGTCGGTTCACGTGCGGCGGAGGGCGGAGCATGAACAACGCGCCGGCCGCCAACGCGAAGGCCCCGGTGACCCAAGGAGCGGCGCGGCGGAAGAGCGGTACGACCACCCCGCCGCTCCGCGCGCCGGCGTCGCCTCCGCCGGCCGCACCCTCTGCGACCGCGGCAGCGCGGGTGCGCAGCCCCGCCGCATCGAACGCCGGGGGCGAGGCCGCAGCCACCTCGGCGGCGAATTCTTCCGCCGCGGGGTGCCCCGCCAGGCCCTCCGGGAGCGCCGCTTCCCCCGCCAGCGCACGGCCGAGTTGCAGCCGGGAGGGCCGGCTCCCATCGTTGATCCGGCTCATTGACCACCCCCAAAGACCCAAGCTCCAAAGAGCATGATCGCGACACCCAGCAGGGGCACACCCAGCTCCCGACGGGCCCGTTTGAGGAACGCGTCCAGCCGTTTGCGCAGCGTAGGTACGGAAATCCCCACCTGCACCGCCGTCTCCTCGCGGGTCATGTCGTCGAAGAACAGGTGCAGCACGATCCGTTGGGTCTCTTCGTCCTCGTCCGCCAGCAGCCGGCGAAGCCGGGCGTCGTCCAGCCGGTTGGTCTCGGGCTCAACGGTTTCCCGGGGCATCACCTCCGCGCGACGTTCTTCGTGCTTCCGTTGGTGGCCCCTTCGGTTCCGCAGACGGTTCAGGCACCAGTTGGTGTTGATCTGATACAGCCAGGTGAGCGGAGAGGACTCCCGTCGAAAGGCGTCGCCGGCGCGGAGGACCCGGGCGAAGGTCTCCTGCACGGCGTCCCCCGCTTCGGCGTCGTCGCCGAGGATCGAGCGGGCGCGGACGTGAAGCAGGGGTGCGTAGCGCATGTACAGCTCGCTGAGCTCGGCGTCGGTGATGGACATCGTTCCCCCCTTGGACCCGGGAGCGCGCCGAGAGCGAAAGAAATTCTTGGGGGCAGTGTATCGCGTCGCCCCGATCGCCACGGGCAGGTTAGCCGCGCGGCGAAAGGCGGAGAGGCAATGGCGGGAGCCCGGAAGGCGGCCAGTGTGAAGCGTGCATTCAACGACGACCCGGCATGGCCTCGCGCATTAGCAAGGTTGTTAGCAGGAGAGTCGATTCGGAGCATCGCGGCGACCCTCGGAACCAACCCCCGCCGCCTCCGCCGCGCCTTCGCCCGCGCGGGCGTCCGCGTCGCGGGAGCGAACGTCGACCGGGCCGGGGTGCCCGCCCTCTCCAGCTTCCGCGCGCGCCTCGGCCGCGAGCCTGACGGACAGATCGCCAAGGAAGCAGGCGTCACGCCCCAGGCCGTCCAGGGCGAGCGCCGTCGTCTGGGGATTGGCCCGTTCAAGCCCGCGCCCCTGATGCGCCTGAGCGCCGAAGAACGGAGCTGGATCGTCGGCGCCGATGTGTCCCAGAGCCTCCCCCGCCGTCGCCGAAGCGACGAGGTCGCCCCCGCGGTGGTGGTCCGCAAACCCAGCCGCGACTCCACGCCGAGCCCCTCCGCGAAGGCCGAGTCCCCCGGGGGTTCGGCGCCGCGGATGGTCCTCACCTACCGCCCGGCCGACCCTCTCCCGCCCCCGGCCGACGGCCCTGCCCGCCGCCCGCTCCTCTCCGCCGACTGGCGCGAGGAGCGCCGCCAGGAGCTGGAGCGCCTCATTCGTGGCACCCAGCACAACCGCAGCGATCGCACGCGCATCATCCGGGCTGAGACGCCGATGCTCGAGCCCACGGCGCCCCGTGAGGCCTCGCCCGTCCGCCGGGTCCGTACGCCGGCCTGGCGGGCCGCCGACCCTGCCGCGCTGGAGGCGCTCGCGGCCGAAGCCGCTGCCGAGGCGGCCCGCGTGGAGGCTGCGGCAGAGGCCGCTCGGGTCGCGGAGCAGGCCGCCCGGGTAGAATCGACCCGTATCGCCGAGGAACGGGCGCTGGCGGCGCGCGTTGCGCACGCGGAGTTGCAGGCGGAGTTGCAGGCGGCCGCCGCGCAAGCGACCGTCGAAGCGCGCCTGGATGCCGAACTACGCACGGCGCTCGCGCAGGAAGCGGCGTGGGCCACCGCGACCCGCCCCAGCTCTCCTGCGGTCCCGGGGCACGCCGAGGCCTGGCCGTCGCTCCCCTCCTGGGCGGTGCACGCCGAGGGCCTCAACGAGATCGTCTACGTTCACGCGGCCGATCTCCTCAGCGCGATCGCGGCGGCGGCGGCCGCCCTCCCCCAGGATCAATTCCCCATCGTCGCCGTCGAGGCCGCATAGGTGCCCATGACCCGCCTCCATCCCGGCCGTCTCCGCAAGGCCCTCGTCGTCGAAGCCCCGGACCCTGCGCTCGACGAGCTGCTCGCCGCCCAGGGGATCGAGGTGGACCGCCGTTCGGAGGTGCCCGACGCCTCCATGCTCACCCGCTGGCTGGCGGAGGGCGGGCACGACTGTCTCTTCAAGCGCAGCCGGGTGCCGGTGACCCGCGAGGTCGTCGAAGGTGCCCCACGCCTCTCGGTGGTCCAGCTGTGTTGCATCGGCGACGACAGCGTGGATAAACACGCATGCGCCGAGCACGGGGTGCTCGTGTTCAACGACCCCGTGAGCAACGGCCGGAGCGTGGTGGAGCTGGCCATCGCCCACCTCATCGCGCTGTCCCGGCGTCTGTACGAAACCTACGACCACACCCGCGCCGGCGGCTTCGACAAGTCCCAGGCGGAGCGGTTCGAGATCCAGGGGCGTGCGCTCGGCGTCCTCGGGCTCGGCAACATCGGCCGGGCCACCGCCCGCGCCGCCGAAGCGCTCGGCATGCGCATCGTGTTCTTCGATACCCGCGAGGTCGCCCGAGAGGTCGGCATCGAGATGGGGTGGGAGCCGGCGCCCACGATGGAGGCGCTCTTCCGCCAGAGCGACGCCGTCACCGTCCACGTGAGCGCCGAGGACGTCCGCGGACAGTCCAACCGGGCGCTCCTGAGCCGGGAGACCTTCGCGCAGCTCGCCGCCGATCGCCCCGGGGACTCCCCTCGCCTGTTCCTCAACCTAGCCCGGGGTTTCCTCTACGACCCGGCCGATCTCCTCGCCGCCATCGCCGCGAAGGAGGTACGCCGCGCCGCGGTGGACGTGTACCCGGAGGAGCCCCGCGGAAGCGGCCCCTGGGCCAACCCTTACGCGAGCGAGCCCCGGGTGGCGACGACGCCGCACCTCGGCGCCGCCACCCTCGACGCCCAGCCACGGATCGCCCGCCGCGTCGCGCAGACGGTGCGCGGATTCAGCCGCGGTGGTGCGATTCGGGACTGCGTCTTCCGACCGCGGCTCACCCTGGGGCTGAGCGATCTCGTCCCCGGGAACGCGCTGCTCGCCGTCGTCCACAGCACCGTCCGCGGCTCCCGAAAGGCCGTCCAGGACGCGATCTTCGACGCCGGCGCGAGCAACCTCTCGACCGTCCACCAGGACTTCGAAGACTTCGGCGTCGCGTACGACCTGCTGGCGCTCGATCGGCCGCTCGGCGAAGACGAGCTCCGCGACGTGGCGGCGCGCGCTGCGGCGGTCACGGGGGAAGCGAACGCCGTTCGGTCGCTCCGGCAGATGATCGTCGAGTGAGCGCGGCTTCGTCGGCGTGTCGGCTGCGCGGCCGGTGCAAGGTGGCGCCGTGAGCTGGCCCACCCACCTCGAACCCCGGTACCTCCGGGCGATCGCGGCCGAATGGCGGCGGGTGAACCACCACCAGCTCCGCGAGGCGCTCCGCCCGCCCACGTTCGAGCTCATCGACTCCACCGAACACCTCGGCCGGTGGACGCTCACCACCCGCACGATTGCCCTCTCCCGAACCCTGGTGCACAAGCAGCCGTGGGGGGTGATCGTGGAGGTGCTTCGCCACGAGATCGCCCACCAGTACGCCCACGAGGTGCTCGGGGCGCTCGAAGAGACCGCCCACGGTCCGGCGTTCCGCGAGGTGTGCAAGCGGATGGGCGTCGACGCGGCCGCGGCCGGCCTGCCCGCCCCGTCGGAGGCCGACGCGCGCATCCACCGCCGCGTCGAGAAGCTCCTCGCGCTGGCCGCGAGCGAGAACCGTCACGAGGCCGAGGCGGCGATGGCCGAAGCCCGACGCCTGCTCCTCGTCCACAACCTCGATCTCACCCCGAGCACCTACACCTGGCGGCACCTCGGGAAGCCCACCGGGCGGGTGGCGCCGTGGTGGCGGCAGCTCGCCACCCTCCTCGGCCAACACTTCTTCGTGGAGACGATCTGGACCCAGGTCTACGACGTCTCCCGCGACGATTGGAAGACGATCCTGGAGATCTGCGGCACTCCGGGCAATGTGGACATGGCAGCCTGGGTGCACGACTGGCTGGTGGAGACGAGCGAACGGCTCTGGCGCCAGGAGAAGGACGATCTCGGCCTCGCGGGCGCGAGCGACCACGCCCGGTACCTCGGCGGGGTGATCAAGGGGTTCGACGCCCGGCTCCGCGAGGGGGCGAAGCGTAGCCAGCAGGCGGGGCTGGTGTGGGTGGGCGACCCGGGCGCGCAGCGTTTCCTCGGCGAACGCCACGGGCGCCTGCGCACCATCCGCTACACGGTCCGCAGCGGAGACACCGCGTCTGCAGCAGGTTTTGCCCAGGGCAAGGACCTCGTGCTCCACCGCCCGGTCCACGGAACGTCCGGGGGCGCCGGGCGGTTGTTGACGACGAAGGGGTAGGGCGGCCCCGCCCCGCCGGTTACCCCGCCGCCGTGCGCACCGTCGTCTTCCTCACCGACCGCGTCCGTCCCCACGGCACCGCGGACGATCACCTCGCCCTCGCCCCCCTCCGCGCCCTGGGCCTCCAGGTAGACTTCCGCGCCTGGGAGGATGCCGTCCCCGATCCCACGGTCTCCGCCTGGGTGATCCGCTCGCCGTGGAACTACGCGCAGGCGGCGCCCGCGTTCCTGGAGCGCCTCGCGGCCCTGGGTCCGCTCTTCAACCCGATCGAGGTGGTTCGGTGGAACGCCGATAAACGTTACCTCCTGGAGCTCGCGGAGGCGGGCGTGCCGATCATCCCCAGCTTCCTCGCGCCCCGGGCCGCCCTCGCGGACGCGGTGGACAGCACGGGCTGGGAGGAGGTCGTGGTCAAGCCGTGTGTGTCGGCGGGCGGGGTGGGCGTTCGCCGGGTGAACGCGGTGAACGTCTTCACCGAGGAGGCGTTCGGAGGGCTCCCCGAGGGCGACTACCTGGTGCAGCCGTTCCTCGACGACGTCACCGACTCGGGGGAGGTCTCGTGTGTCTTCTTCGGCGGGGAGTTCAGTCACGCGGTCCGCAAAACCGCGGCGGACGGGAACTTCCTGGTGCACGAGGAGCACGGCGGACGAGTGGAGTTCGTGGTGCCCGACACCACGGTGATCGACGAGAGCCGCGCTGCCCTGGTGGCCGCCGGCTCCACCGACCTCCCCTACGCCCGTGTGGACTGGATCGAGACCGAGCGGGGCCCCAAGCTGGTGGAGCTGGAGCTGCTGGAGCCCGAGCTCTTCTTTCGCGCCCACCCCCTCGCCCCGGAGCGCTTCGCCGCGGCCCTGGCCGGCCTGCTCGGCGGGCCCCGATGATCGCCGTCCCCGGCCGCATCTGCCTCGTCGGCGAACACAACGACTGGGCCGGCGGCTGCGCCTTGGTGGTCCCGATGGACCGCTTCGTGCGGGTGCGTGCGAAGGCCGCGCCCACGCTCAGCGCCACCGCCGTGCTGGAAGGGAAGGCCCTCGCCTGGGCCCCGACTGAGCCCCCCGGCCCCCTCCGCTTCGTCCCGGCCGTGGCCACGGTGCTCGCCCGCGCGTGGGGCACCCCGGTGGTCGGCGCGATGCACATCGAAGGGGAGCTGCCCGCGGGCCGTGGGTTCTCCTCGTCGGCCGCCGTCTGCGTGGCGCTGGTGCGCGCGTTCGCGGAGCTGTACGGACGGGCGCTCTCGGCAGAGGAAGCGGCGGAGCTGGCCTACCGGGCCGAGCACGACGAGTGCGGCGTGAACTGCGGTCGGCTCGACCCCCTCGCCTGCGCCTGGGGCGTCCCCTTGTTCCTCCGCTTCTCCGGGGAAGAGGTCGGCGCGGAGCCCCTCCCGGCGCGGCTCTCCCTCGCGGTGGGGAGCTTCCCCGCACCGCGGGACACGGTCGCCATCCTCGCCACCCTGGGCCGTCACCACCGCGGCGAGGTCGCGGTGCGCGATTGGGAGGGGGTGCGGCGCGTGGGCGCGGTCCGCGGCGCGTTGGACGGCTTCGGCGAGCAGGCCACCCACGCCCGTGAGGCGCTGCTCGATGGCGACACCCGCGCCCTCGGCGCCGCCATGGACGTGTGTCAGGAAATTTACGAAGAGGAGCTGATGCCCGCGTTCCCCGAGCTTCGGGCTCCGGGATTGGTCAAGGCGGTGCGGGCGCTCCGCAAGGCAGGGGCCCTCGGCGCCAAGTTCTCCGGGGCCGGCGGGGACGGCTCGGTGATCGGCCTCTTCGCACCGGACGATCCTCGGGTGGCCGAGGGCGTCGCCGCCCTCGACACGCTCGGGCTCGAAGCCTTCGCGATGGAGCTGTGGTGTAGCGTGTGAAGCAGGTGCGCCAGCCGCGCTCGCCGACCTCGGTCTCGAAGCGCGACGGTTCACGGCCGGCCCCGCCGGCCGGCGCCTGATCCGGGTGGACCGGAGCGCCGACGCCGGTCGGGCGCCCCCTGTGTCCTCTATCCCACCCCCGTGGCGATCAGCCGAGGACCCCGCGCACGAGCCTCCCGTCGCCGTCCACCAACGCTTCGCCGACGCGGTCGCCCCGCGAGAAGGTGACCAACCACGCCTCTTCTCCCGCGCCGGAGAACCGCCGCGCGCGCCACAGGGTACGGCTGCCGAACTGCCGATCGATCACCTGTCGTACGCTCCACGGGACCTGCTTCGTCGCGACGTCTTCGGCTTCGGCCAGCACGCCGCCCCCCGGGTCCATCACCACTTCGCGCACCGCCAGCCCGTCCTTCAGGCGCAGCCGCCACGCATCCCCCTCCGGACTGCGCTCCACCGCGCTCTCCACGACCGCGGCGTTTGGCCACACACGGGCCACCTCCCGACGCACGGCGTCCGGAGCGATGGCCGACACGGGTTGGCTCTCGGCCACCGGGTCGTCGTCGAGGCGATCGTCGTCACGATCGTCCGCGGCGAAGGTCTGGGGAGAGAAGACGAACGCGAGCAGCGCCGCGCCGGTACGAGACCACCTGCGAGCCATGGAATCTCCTTGAGCCCGCCCACAATAGGCATGCGCGGGCGGATCGGCTCGCCCGCTTCCGTCGGGCTTGGTCGCGGGGTGTCGCGGCCCGTCGCGGCGGTGCGGGAGACGAATTCCGGTTCCCCCTCTCGCCCCTCCCCCACCCTCGCGAGCCAAGACCCACGTCGGCGACGCCGTCGCGCGCCGACATCCTGCGGGCGCCGCCCCGGGCCGGAGCGATCACGCCGGGCGCGCCGCCCGCTTCCACGCCGGGTCGGGGCGCCACCCCGCCACCCACCCGGCCACCTCCGCGCCCGGCATCGGCCGCGCGATGCCGAACCCCTGACCGAGCTCGCAGCCAAGCGAGAGCAGAACCCGCGCGTGCTCCGTCGACTCCACTCCCTCGGCCATCGCCTCCAGGCGAAACGCGCCCGCCAGGCCAAGCACACCCTCGAGGATCGCCAGGTCGTCGGCGTCCTCCAGCATGTCGCGGACGAAGGTGCGGTCGATCTTCAGGCGTTGGACCGGGAGGCTTTTGAGGTAGGCGAGCGTACAGTAGCCGGTGCCGAAGTCATCGAGCGCGAAGCCGACGCCCAGCTGACGGCAGGCCCGGATCGCCGCCGCCGCTTGCGACGGGTCCTCGATCGCCCGCGTCTCGAGCACCTCGAGGCTCAGGCGGCCGTGGGGCACGTCGGGGTGCCGGGCCAACGCTTCGCCCAAGCGCATGGGAAACGCCGGGTCCTGCAGGTCGCGCGAGGCGATGTTCACGGACACGGGCAGGTCGAGCCCGGCTTCGCGCCACGCCCGCTGTTGGCGGAGCGCCCGCTCCAAGACCCGGTCCGTGAGGCGACACACGAGCG
>CAIXRH010000237.1 GCA_903921785.1 uncultured Pseudomonadota bacterium | reverse complement strand
TCGATCATGGCCCCACCCCCTTCGCGGAGAGGCAGGCCCGGAGGGCCTCCAAGCCGCGGTACACCAGGTTCTCCGCGTTCTTCGGGGCGGTCTCCAGCAGCGCGGCGATCTCCGCCCCCGCGTGCCCTTCGAGGTACAACGTGACCGCCCGCCGGCGCGCCGCGACCATCGCCGCCAGACAATCCCGGATCAACGCGCCAAGCTGGCGCCCCTCCAGCACCCGCGCCGGATCGTCGGCCGGAGCGGCGCTGGGCGGCTCGGGCAACACCTCCACGAGCACGAGGCGGCGGGCGCGGCGCCGCCGCAGCTCGTCGATCACCGCGCAATAGGCCACGCGGTCGAGGTAGCCGCGGTTCATCTCGCGGTCCTGCGCGCTCAGGCGCACCAGCGCGGTCTGGACGATGTCGTCCGCGTCGGCGCGGAGCCAGTCCGGGCAATGGTGCCGCACCGCCACCACGAGGCGCCGTCGCAGCTCATCCTGCTCATGGGTGGTCGAGGCGGATGCGTACGGTACAGGCCCGGACATGCTCGCCGCAACATGGACCACGGCCATGCGTTCCGTCAACGGCGCCCACGGCGGCGGGGTTCCCAGGCACTCCAAGCGTACGCAACCTCCACGGACTCAAGCGCGGCCCGACACCGGTTTCCCTCACCGACGATCAGGAATTCCGGAGCGGGGCGACACGACGGCGGGCGGCGGCGCCCGGGAAGGGAGTTGGCGCGACCGTGGCGCCGCGCGAGGCGGAACGGAGCGCGGGAGCGGCCCGCAAGCGTGTCGGCGGTCGTGCCGCCCGAGCCGCTCCCGGTCGCCGCGCGCGCAGCGCGGCGACCGAGGCCGAAGGCCGAGCGCGGAGCGAGGCCGACGGCGACCGCAGGGAGCCGGCGCGCCCATCCGGAAACCGGGCTACGCGGCCGCGTGCTCCGGCCCCTCCCCCTCGCGTTCTTCCTCGCCTGCGCCTCCCCCGCCGACGACTCCGCCCACCCGCACCCGCCCCTGCCCCGCGACACCGCGGACTCCGGCGCCGACACCGCCGATTCGTCCAGCGACTCCGCCGACACCGGCGCGCCGACCTGTGGCGACGGAAGGGTCGACGCGCCCCACGAGGAATGCGATGGCGCCGACGATTCGAGCTGCGCCGGGCGCTGCGCCTCCACCTGCCAGTGCCCGTCGATGCCCGCCAGCGGCACCCTCGAGCTCGACGTGATCGACGTCTGGCAGGGCGACGGCCTCCTCGTGGTGAGCCCCGACGGCTTCGTCACCCTCGTCGACTCGGGCGATTCTGACCAACTGGACGCGGTACAGAAATACTTGCTTTCACGGGGTATCCCCGGCGTCGACTACACCGTGGTGAGCCACCAGCACGCCGACCACATGGGCGCGATGGGCGCGTTCCTCGACGCGCACCCCGAGGTGGGCCTCGCCTGGGACGGCGGCGGCACCGCGACCACCGACGCCTTCGACCGCTACGTGCGCGCCGCCGGCGACCGCCGCACCACGATCGTGAAGGACGACACCCTCGA
>CAIXRH010000236.1 GCA_903921785.1 uncultured Pseudomonadota bacterium | reverse complement strand
CTCGCGCCGACGTGATGCACCCCGAACGGAGCGAGCTGCGCCTGCGCAGTGGAGGTGGGGAGTCCGCCACGTTGCGCCCGGCGGTGCTCGCGGCGCTGGGGTTGCGCGGGCAGGCGGTGCTGCTCTCCGCGTGCAGCGGCACCGACGGGAGGGTGGTGGACGGCGAGGGCGTCTTCGGCCTCGCGCGCTCCCTGCTCGCCGGCGGGGCGCGGGTGGTGGTCGGCAGCCGCTGGGCGCTCCGGGACGACGAGTCGTCCGCGTTCTCGGCGGCGTTCATCGCCCACCTCGGTGAGGGGGCCCCCGTGGACGCCGCCGTCGCCGCCGCCCAGGCGGACCGCGCCGCTGCCGGCGCGCCCTACGCCGCCTGGGGCGGTTTTGTGGCGATGGGCGACGGCAGCGTGGTGCCGTTCCCCGAGGCGCGGGCGGTGGCTGCGCGGGCATCACGGTGGGCGGCGTGGCGGATCGCCGCGGCGGCATTCTGCCTCGGTGGCGGCGGAGTTTTGGCGTGGTTGACGGCCGGTGCGGCCCGGAAACGCGGGCGGTAGACGGCGCGGCGCGGGTCGCGCGGTCGTCGCGGTGGTCGGCGGACCTGATCCTCGTTCCCCCTCCCATCTCGGCAGGAACGTCGCGAGCCAGGACTGGCGTCGGCGCCCCGCCCCCGCAACGCCCCGATCCCGAGCCTGGTCTCGAAGCGCGACGGTTCACGGCCGGGCCGCGTAGGCGGGCCCCGCCCGGGTTCGACGAAAGGCCTACTTCGCCGCGGGTGAGGGCAGCGGCCCCGGGGCCTTGCCGTTGGACCACACCATCCCCAGGTACTCGTCGGAGGACTCCGGCGTGGGGTCCGCCGCGACCGGGCCTTTCACCTCGCTGAAGGTGTGGCCGGCGTCGTGGGAGACGAAGGCCAGCGCCGGAACGGGGGCGCCGCCGGAGGCGCCCTTCGCCGGGTTCTGCCACACCACCACGGTGTTCGCGCCGTCCGTCGCCGCGATCTGCTGCGCGTACTCGGTGCCGGCCGCGCCGCGGATTTCGCCGCTCTTCGTCCACGCCTGCCCGCCGTCCGGCAGGAACGACACCGCGCCCTGGCTGTAGCCGCCGCCGTGGGCGTAGGCGATGCCGCCGGTCACGAAGCCGACGCCGTTGGTGGCGATGTTGGATTCGGGGCGCGGCTGCACGGTCCAGGTGGCCCCGCCGTCCGCGGAGACGCCGAGCTGGGCGCCGGCCGGATCGAAGTACCAACCCTCGGCGAGGAGGCGCTTGCCGTCCGCCGAGAAGGCGCAGCCGCCCTGGAAGCCGCCGCCGGAGCCGCTCGCGCCTTCAGGCGCCAGCCGGCCGGTCTCCACCCAAGACTGCCCCGCGTCCGTGGACGCGAAGGTGCGGCCGGCGGAGGAGACCGCCGCGAGCTGGTTGGCGGCGCCGCCGCAGATGAACATGGACGCGTCGTCCATCCCAGCGGGGCGGGTGCCCGCGCGGACCACCTTCGTCCAGGTCTTGGCGTCGTCGCCAGAGGTCCAGAGCTCGCGGTGCATGTCGATCACGTACAAGCGGCCGGCGGCGTCGGCGGCGAAGCTGTTGTACCAGTTGTCGAGCTCGGAGGGCAACGGCGCGACCGGCTTCCAGGCGGAGCCGTCGGCGCTCTGGTACACCATCTTACCAGGGTTGTACCACACGAAGAAGCCGCCGTGCACCTCCGGGGGCGGGGGCGGCGGCGTGGGGGTGGCGGCGGGCGTGGACGCGGTGGGCGCTTCCGCGCCTCCGCAAGCGAAGAACGTGAGGACGAGCAGCATGGAGCACTCCTTGGGAGACCCCCGCTGATCGCAGCCCGCCCTCGCTTCCCCTCACCCGGTGACGAATTTCTCGCGGACCGCGGGGGAGAGCGCCGGGGACGACGCCGGATCCGCTTCGTCGAAGCACACGTCGCACACGCGGTTGACGCCCCGGAACGCGCGGAGGGTGATGCGGGGCGCCAGGTGGTCCGGCTTCGGGGGCTCGTCCCGCAACAGGTCCGTGGTGAGGTACTTCTTGTTGGAATCTGGGAAGACGGTGACCACCACCGGCTCGCGCCCCATCGTCGCGCCCAGCTCCTCACGCACCTGCACCGCCGCAAGGAAGTTCGCGCCCGCGGAGATACCCACGCCGAGGCCGAGCTGGGTGGCGAGCGCCTGCGCCATGCGGATCGCGTCGCCGTCGTCGACGGCGAGGATGCGGTCGAGCTCGTCCAACTGCACGATCGCGGGGATGAACTCGTCGCTGATGCCCTGGATCCGGTGCTTGCCGACCTTGTGGCCGGTGGTGAGCGTCGGGGAGTTCGCGGGCTCCACCGGGTGGATGCGCACGCCGGGCACCTTGGACTTCAGGTAGCGCCCCACGCCCATGATCGTGCCGCCGGTGCCCACGCCGGCCACGAACGCGTGGGGGGTGAGGAGCTGCGAGCGGAGCTGGGACAGCAGCTCGGGCCCGGTGCTCGTCATGTGGGCCACCGGGTTCTCTTCGTTCGCGAACTGTCGAGGAAGGAAGCTGCCCGGGGTCTGCGCGGCCAGCGCCTCCGCCATGCGGATCGAGCCCAGGAAGCCCCCCTCCTCCCGGCTGACCAGGTGGATCTCCGCCCCGAAGCTGCGGATCAACGCCTTCCGCTCCTCACTCATCCAGTCGGGCATGAAGATGGCGACGGGGTGGCCGAGCGCCCGACCGATCGCCGCGAAGGAGATCCCCGTGTTGCCGCTGGTGGCCTCGATGATGAGGCCGCCGGGGGCGAGGGTGCCGGACTCCACGGCGCGCCGGAGGATGTGCAACGCCATCCGATCCTTGATGGAGCCGGTGAGGTTGAGGTTCTCCGCTTTTGCATAGACGTGGTGGGGCGGCCCTCCGTCCAGCGAGTACTCCACCGCCAGGAGCGGCGTGTTTCCAACCAAAACGCGTAGCCCGCGAAGGCGATCCACTGAGGATACGTGCGACATCGACGCTCCGGACACGCCGCCCTATCCGCGGCCCGTGAGCGCCTCACGGGTTCTCGTTCAATTCCGTGTCAGGACACGGCGAAGCCGTCACGGGGGGCGGCGGGCGTGCGGGTCGAGGGGAAGGTGTCGAGGAGCCAGCGGAGCGAGCGCCAGGCGAGGGCCGCGTGGCGGGCTTCGTCGGCCGCGATCTCGGTGAGCACGGCCTTCACGGCGGGGTCGTGGCAGCCTGCGGCGGTCTCGGCCGCCTCCGCGGCGCCGAGCGTCTCGCCGATGCAGGCCTCCTCCACCAGGGTCCGGGTGACGGCGATCGCGTCGAGCGCGGGCATGGCCCCGTCGAGCGGAAGCGGCCCCGGGCCGAGCGGGGCGCCGGCGTAGGCGCTGGCGAGGCCGTAGGCGAGCTCGGCGTGGCGCACCTCGTCGGCGGCGGCGAGCTGGGTGTCGCGGAGGAGCGACGCGGGGGCGCCGAGCGCGAGGAGCTGGAGGGTGAACCGGGCGAAGCTGCCGACGCTGGCGTGCTCCAGCGCGGCGACCGTGCGCCAGTGTTCGGCGAGGGCGGCGGCGGTCGGCGTGGCGGGGGCCAGCGCGGCGGTGGCCGAGGGGTCAGCAGCGGCTTGGCGGGCAGTCGGGGCGGTCGCGTTGACCCAGCCGGTCACAGTCGCCGCGGGCGCGACGCGGGCGCTGTCGCCGACCAGGAGCGGCCGCCCGATGGCGCAGCCGGCGGTGGCGCAGGTGAAGCCTTCGCCGTCTTCGAGGACGTCGACGACGTCGCAGGTCTCGCCCACGCCCGTGCAGTCGCCGTCGGCGTGGTAGGTGGCGGGGACGCACGTCGGGCGGTTGATGCCGCCGCTGACGTCGGCGGGGACGCAGGCTTCGCCCTCGGCGCAGTCGGCGCCGGAGGCGCAGGTGGCCTCGCAGTTGCAGAAGGTGTCTGGCGTGCCGGTGTCCCACTGGCTGACGGCGTGGACGCACGCGCCGTGGGGGACGCTGCCACACTCCGCGTCGGTGGTGCAGTCGCGGAAGTCTTCGTCGCCGTGGCAACGTTCGCCGGGGTTCGTGGCGTCGAACGTCGCGGCCGACTCACGGTTCACCGCGCCGTCGGCGCAGCGCACAAACCCGCTGGGGTCGCCGTTGTCGAGCAGCACGCTCTCCGGGTCGGCGCAGGCGCATGGCGGCTCCGACGGGTGGGGCGGAGCGTAGCCGAGGGGTGGGGGCCCGGAGGCGGAAATGCGATCGGCCTGACCCCGCTCCGTGCCCGCTCGACGCTCGGCGGCGCCCTGCCGCTCAGAGCGCTGGACCCGGGGCCGCGGGAGCGGCCGGCGGCGGGCGCCTGTGGAGGGCTCGCCCGTGTACCCAAATGACCGAGCCGAGACGGGCTGGACCCCAGGCCCCGACGGGGTGCCCGGTCGCAGCTTCAGACGGATCGGTTCGTTTTCGGCCGCTGGTCCGGCGACCGCGCGGCCGCCGCCGGGCTATGAGGGCGCATCACGAACCCGAAGCCTCGCGTGACCGCGCGACTTCGAGCCCCGAGGAGACCCCCGATGGCCAGCACCAGCTTCCAGAAACGCGCGCTCGAGATGAAGCGGAAAGAGAAGGCGGAAGAGAAGGAGGCGCGTCGCGCCGAGCGGAAGGTGGCCCGCGAGGCCTTCCGCCCCTCCGTCGACGGCGAAGACCCCGATCTCATCGGCATCGTCGCCGGGCCGCAGCCCATCCCCGAAGAGGACTGAGCGGGCGGCGAACGCCTACTTTCGTGCGTAGACCATCTGCAGCGGGATGAACCCCGCGCCGGTGAGGTCTACCCACAGCTCGTCGCTGTCGGTGCAGAAGGGGGCGGAGGCGTCCCCCATCATCAGGTCCGCGCCCGCCGCGCTCCAGGTGCCCTGGTCGTCGGAGGCGCTCCACGGCGAGGTGGAGGCGCAGGCGCAGCCGCCCGCGCCGTCGTCCGCGCAGGTGTAGTCGGTGGTGAGCGTGGCCTGCACGTCCGCGCAGTACGCGGTGGGGTTGCACGCGGCCGGCACGGCCACCTCGGTGGAGAAGGTTCCGCCGGTAATGGTGTTGGTGTACGCACCGTCGGCGCCGAGGCTGAGGCTGCCCTGAAGCTGGAAGTCGCTGAGGCGGATGGTGGTGCCCTCACACTTTCCGAAGTCGGTCGCGGCGTCGTCGAAGCAGGTCTGCACCAGCTCCCACTCGCCGGTCGGGTCCCCGCCGCAGGCGGTCGTCTCGCACTCGGCCACGAGGTCCGGGGCGCTGTCCTGGGTGTCGGCCGTGTCGTTGGTGTCGGCGGTGTCGGCCGTGTCGCCGGTGCTGGTGTCGGTGGCGGCAGAGGTTCCGCAGGCGACCAGGAAGAACGGGAGGAGGAGGGTGCGCATCAGGGCTCCGGGGGCGCGGATGCTACCCCGATTCGGCGGCGCCGTCAGGGGGAAGTCGGCGGCCGGGCCGACCCGCGTCCGCGCGTGGAATTGACCCGGCGCGGCGGGAGGGCGCCGGTTAGACCGGGCGGCCACGGGGAGGTCCGATGCGCGCCAAGGTCTACGTCACCCTCAAGGCCGGGGTGCACGACCCCGCCGGCAAGGCCGTCATGGGGGGCTTGCAGAACCTCGGGTACTCAGAGGTGCGCGAGGTGCGCATCGGCAAGTTCTTCGAGATGGACGTCGAGGAGGGCCCCAACGTCGAGGGGCGCCTCCGCGAGATGTGCGAGAAGCTCCTCGCCAACACCGTCATCGAGCGGTTCCGCGTGGAGCTGGGATGAGGCGCGTCGCCGTCGTCACCTTCCCCGGCTCCAATTGTGACGCGGATGCGCGCCACGCCGTGAGCCTCTTCGGGATGGAAGCCGTGGCCGTCTGGCACAAGGACACGGTCCTCCCCAAGGTGGACGCCGTGATCCTCCCCGGCGGGTTCTCGTACGGCGATTACCTGCGCTGCGGCGCCATCGCCCGCTTCTCCCCGATCATGCCCGAGGTGGTGAAGTTCGCCGGCAACGGCGGGCCGGTCCTCGGCATCTGCAACGGGTTCCAGGTGCTCTGCGAGGTGGGCCTCGTCCCCGGCGTGCTCCTGCGGAACTCCAAGCTGAAGTTCCTCTGCCAGGACGTGGACCTGCGGATGGAAGGCAAGCCCACCCCGTGGTCGAAGCCCGGCGGCGCCCCGATCCGCATCCCCATCGCCCACATGGAGGGGCACTGGTATGCGGACGACGCCACGCTCGAACGCGTGGAAGGCGAAGGGCAGGTCATCTTCCGGTACGTGGGCGGGGCGCCGAACGGCGCGACTCGCGACGTGGCCGGGGTCTCCAACGCCGCCGGCAACGTCGTCGGCCTGATGCCCCACCCGGAGCGCTACGTCGAAGCCGGCGTCGGCGGCACCGACGGTCGGCGTGTGTTCGAAGCCCTCGTGGAGACCCTCGCATGATCACCGCCGAACAGATCGCGAGCCACGGGCTCACCCCCAGCGAGTACCAGGTGGTCCTCGATGGCCTCGGCCGTGAGCCCACCTGGGCCGAGCTGGGCGTCTTCTCCGTGATGTGGAGCGAACACTGCTCCTACAAGTCCAGCCGCATCCACCTCAAGCGCCTGCCCACCACCGGGCCCCGCGTGGTGATCGGGCCGGGCGAGAACGCCGGCGTCGTCGACATCGGCGACGGCCTTTGCGTCTGCTTCAAGATGGAGTCGCACAACCACCCGTCGTACATCGAGCCCTACCAGGGCGCGGCGACCGGCGTGGGCGGCATCCTCCGGGACGTCTTCACCATGGGCGCCCGCCCGATCGCCTTGATGGACAGCCTGCGCTTCGGCCGGATGGAGCACCCGAAGACGCGCTCGCTGGTCCACGGGGTCGTCGCCGGCATCGGCGGCTACGGCAACTGCATGGGCATCCCCACGGTCGCGGGGGAGACCCGGTTCGACGAGAGCTACGACGGCAACTGCCTCGTGAACGCCTTCTGCGCGGGGCTCGTGCACAAGGACCGGATCTTCCTGGGGACCACCGGCGGACCGGGGAACAAGGTGTTCTACGTGGGCGCCGGTACGGGGCGGGATGGCATCCACGGCGCCACGATGGCGTCCGCCAGCTTCGACGAAGCGAGCGACGAGAAGCGCCCGACCGTTCAGGTGGGCGATCCGTTCCAGGAGAAGCTGCTCCTGGAGGCGTGCCTGGAGCTCATGCAGATGGACGTGCTCGTCGGCATCCAGGACATGGGCGCGGCCGGGCTCACCAGCTCTTCGGTGGAGATGGCGGGCCGCGGCGGCGCGGGGCTCCTCCTCGAGCTCGACAAGGTGCCGACGCGCGAAGCGAACATGACCCCCTACGAGCTCCTCCTCTCGGAGAGCCAGGAGCGCATGCTCCTGGTGATCCAGCCGGGCAAGGAGAAGCAGGTCTTCGAGGTCTTCGCCAAGTGGGACCTCCGCTGCGCCGAGGTCGGCACGGTCACGGGCGATGGCATCTGGCGTTGTTCCTGGCATGGCGAGGAGGTCTGCGCGATCCCGGTCGCCATCCTCACCGACGCGGCCCCCAAGTACGACCGCCCGCAGACCCCGCGCGGCGTGGCGCCGGCTGTCCCCGAGGACCTCGTGCCCCCGGCGGACCTCGGCGCCGTCCTGCTCCAGCTCATGGGCAGCCCCGACGTCACCGACAAGCGCTGGATCTGGCGCCAGTACGACCACCAGGTCGGCACCGACACCGAGATCGGCCCGGGGCTGGACGCGGCGTTGGTGCGCGTGAAGGGCACGAAGAAGCACCTCGGCTTCGTGGTGGACAGCAACGGCCACCACGTGTGGGCCGACCCCTTCGTGGGCACCGCCGGACAGGTGGCGGAGTGTGTGCGGAACCTCGCGTGCGTCGGGTGCGAGCCCGTCGGCCTCAGCGACTGCATGAACTTCGGCAACCCCCAGAAGGGCGAGGTGATGTGGGAGTTCTCCCGCTCGGTGGACGGCATGGCCGAGGCCTGCAACGCCCTGGGCGTGCCGGTCATCTCCGGGAACGTCTCGCTCTACAACGAGACGGGCGAGCAGAGCATCCTCCCCACGCCGGGCCTCGCGATGGTGGGGCTCTTCGAGGGCGAACGCCCGCCGATCCGCGGCCGGTGGACGGAGGGCAAGCGCGTCGCGCGCCTCGGCGCCTCGGGCACGCACCTCGGCGCGAGCCTGTACCTGCGCGAAGTGCACGGCCTTCGGAAGGTCGGGTCGCCGCCGCCGGTGGACTACGACGTGGAGCGGCGCACCAACGCCGCGCTCCGCGCGCTCGTCCGCGGCGGGCTCGTGGAAGTGGCGCACGACTGCTCCGACGGCGGGCTCGCCGTCGCGCTGGCGGAGTGTGCGCTCGAGGTGGGCGCCACCCTCTCGCTCGACGACGGCTCGGTGGCCGCGCTGTTCGGCGAGGACCATGGGCGCGCGGTGATCGCGTACGATCCGTCCCGGGAAGCCCAGGTGCGGAAGGTGTGCGCGGACAACGGGGTGTCGCTCGTCTCGCTGGGGCTCACCGGCGGCGATCGGCTCACGCTCCTCGCCGGCGGCCCGCTGCTCGACGTGGCGGTGGCCGATCTGCGCGCCCGCTGGGGGGACACGTTCCCGGCGTGGGCCGGATGAACGACGCACCGTCCCTGGAGCCGTAGTGGGCGAGTCCGAGAGCCTCCGCCACGAATGCGGGGTCTTCGCCATCGTCGGCGATCCCGACGCCGCCCGGCTGACCTACCTCGGGCTGCATGCATTGCAGCACCGCGGACAGGAGGGCGCGGGCATCGTCGCGCGGCAGGCCGGGCAGCTGGTGGAGCACCGCGGCCTGGGGTTGGTGCAGGAGGTCTTCGACGACGCGGCGATCCGCTCGCTCCCCGGAGACACCGCCATCGGCCACGTGCGCTACCGCACGGCGGGCGGCGGCGGCGAGGCCGACGTGCAGCCGTTCCTGGTGCGCTGGCGCCAGGGTCAGCTCGCCGTGGCCCACAACGGCACGTTGACCAACGCGGCCGTCCTCCGGGAAGAGCTCGAGGAGAAGGGGGCGATCTTCTCGCGCACCAGCGACACCGAGGTGCTCCTGCACCTCGTCGCGTCCTCCGACCAGAAGACGTTGATCAACCGCCTCGTGGACGCGCTCGGTCGCGCCGAGGGGGCCTGGTGCGTCGTCGCCCTGGCCGGGGACAAGCTCGTCGCCGCGCGCGACCCGTGGGGGTTCCGCCCGATGGTGCTCGGGCGCCGCGGCGGCGCGTGGATGGTGGCGAGCGAGAGCTGCGCCATCGAGCAGGTGCAGGGCACCGTGGTGCGGGAGATCGAGCCGGGCGAGGTGGTCGTGCTCGACGAAGATGGGCCGCAGTCCCTGCGCCCCTTCGCGCGCAAGCCCCGCCGCGCCTGCATCTTCGAGGCGATCTACTTCGCGCGTCCGGACAGCGTGCTCTTCGGACGCCCGGTGTACCCCACCCGGGTGCGCCTCGGCGAGCTGCTCGCGCAGCGGTTCCCGGCGCGCGCGGACGTGGTGGTGCCGGTGCCCGACAGCGGCACCCCCGCGGCGCTCGGCTACGCGCGGCAGGTCGGGCTCCCGTTCGACATGGGGCTGCTCCGCTCGCACTACCCGGGGCGCACGTTCATCGAGCCGACCCAGCGCATCCGCGACTTCGGGGTGCGGATGAAGCTCCACGCCAACCGGGCCGTGGTCGCGGGCAAGCGGGTGGTGGTGGTGGACGACAGCATCGTCCGCGGGACGACGGCCCAGAAGATCGTGCGCATGCTCCGCCAGGCGGGGGCGACCGAGGTCCACCTCCGGGTGACCAGCCCCCCAATGACCGGCCCGTGCCACTACGGGATCGACACCCCCGCGAAGGAGGAGCTGCTCGCGCACCGCCTCGACCTCCCGCGCATCCGCCAATTCCTCGACGCCGACAGCGTCGCGTTCCTCTCGATCGAGGATGTTCGCGAGGCGGTCGGCGGGGAGGGGGCTCGCTACTGTGACGCCTGCTTCACCGGGAATTACCCGGTCGAGCCGGTGCTGCGTCGCCCCGACCCGCAGCTGACGCTCTTCGAGGGCGGCGGGGGTTGACCCGCCCGGCCCCGTTGCTGGTATAGTCCCGCGGCCAAGGGAGACCATGGGTAGGATCGTCGGCATCGATCTGGGCACCACCAACACGGCGGTGGCGGTGATCCAGGAGGGGCGTCCTCGGGTGATCGAGGATGATCGCGGGTACAAGGTGCTCCCGTCGGTAGTGTCCTCCCGCGGGGAGGGGCGCTACATCGTGGGTCAGGCCGCCCACAACCTCATCCTCACCCACCCGGACCGCACGGTCTACGCGACCAAGCGGCTCATCGGGCGGCGGTTCGACAGCCCGGAGGTGCAGCGCGCGCTCCAGCGTATGCAGTACCAGGTGCGCGAAGCGCCGGACGGCGGCGTGCTCCTCCGCATCGGCGACGAGTGGATGTCCCCCACCGAGGTGGCCGCGGTCATCCTTCAGGTCGCCAAGACCATCACCGAGAAGGCGATCGGCGAGGCGGTGGACGAGGCGGTGGTCACGGTCCCGGCCCACTTCAACAACCGCCAGCGCGAGGAGACCCTCGAAGCGGCGCGGATGGCGGGGTTCCGCTGCGATCGGCTGCTCAACGAGCCGACGGCGGCGGCGCTCGCGTACGGGCACCGCAAGAACATCGACCGGACCGTGGTCATCTTCGACCTCGGCGGCGGCACGTTCGACGTGACCGTGCTCCGGCTCGCCCAGGGCGTCTACGAAGTGCTCGCCACCAGCGGCGACACCTGGCTCGGCGGCGAAGACTTCGACTACCGCGTCGTCGATCACCTCGCCGATGCGTTCCAGGCCCGCACCGGCCACGACCTCCGCGGAGACCGCAACGCGCTCCAGCGGGTGAAAGACGCCGCCGAACGTGCCAAGTGCGACCTGTCCTTCTCCGATCGCACCAACGTGGTGATCCCCCACATCGCCGCGGGGCAGAACCTCGAGACCGTGCTCACCCGCAGCACCCTCGAGTCGCTCACCGGCGACCTCATCTCCCGCTGCCTCGACATCACCCGCACCGCGGTCGCGGACGCGGGCCTCCCGCTCTCCGACGTGGATGAGGTGGTGCTTGTGGGCGGACAGACGCGCATGCCGCGCGTCCGCGAGGCGGTCTCCGGCTTGTTCGGCCGCGAGCCCAGCCGGAGCGTTCACCCCGAAGAGGCCGTGGCGGTCGGCGCGGCCGTGCACGCCGCCTCCCTCGGCGACGCCAGCCAGCCCCAGACCGTCCTGCTCGACGTGACGCCGTTCGATCTCGGGATCGACTCCAGCGGCGGCATCTTCTCTGCGGTGATCACCAAGAACTCGCGCGTCCCCGGCGCGGAGACGCGCACGTTCGCCACGGCGCATGACGATCAGACCTCCGTGCGCATCACGGTGCGTCAGGGGGAGAGCCGGGTGGCGGCCGAGAACGAGTTCCTCGGGGAGTTCGTGCTCGAGGGGCTCACGCCCGCCAAGCGGATGCAGAGCAAGGTCGACGTGACCTTCAAGCTCGACAGCAACGGCATCCTCCACGTCAGCGCGGTGGACCGCGCCTCCGGCGAACAGCGTGCGATTAGCGTGCGTAACTACGCCGAGCGCGCCAAGGAGGCGCGGATGCCGACCGCCGAAGAGGCGGCCAACGACGACGCGGCTCGGCAGGCGCGCGCGAACGCCGACGCGAAGGGCAAGGCGAAGGCGGGCGCCGCTGCGGCGGCTCCGGCCCCCGTCGGCGCGGGCACCAAGAAGAAGGGCGGGCTCCTGGCCGCGATCTTTGGCTCGGGCGACAAGCCCAAGGCCGACCCGAAGGCCAAGGCCGGCAAGGGCACCGCGGCGCCCGCCGGGGCGAACGCGGCTGTCCCGGCCGCGGCGCCGGTCGAACCGACCGTCACGGCCACGCCGGCGATCGACCTGAGCGCCGTCCCCGACGTGATCGAGCCGGAGGCGCTGGACGCCGAGGAGATCGACGACGACGCGGCGTTTGCCCAGATCGCCGAGGAGGAGGACCTCTACGGCCGCGTGGGCGGCGCCAACATCGGCATGGGCGGCGCCCGACTCCCGGCGCCGCGCCCGGAGACCGCGCCGGTGGCGCTGGAGCCCGACGAAGCGCTGGACGCGTCCGACCTCTTCGGCAGCCTCGACGAGGACGTCGAGGACCCCCCGACCGACGCGCGGCGGCGCATCCCGCCCCCGCAGATGATCGAGGACGTCGGCGAGCCCGTGTCGCTGGATGGCCCCCACGATCCGTTCGGCCACGCGGCCGACGAAGGGGTGCTCTTCGGGGAGTCCTCCGGGCCCACCGGCCTCACGTTCGAGGGTCTCTTCGACGGCGACGCGGGGATGGACGAGGGGATCCTCGCCGATGAGCCTGGCCTGGGCGAGTCGGACGCCGACCGGACGGGCGCGTTCGTGCTCGACGAGTCCGACGCGTTCGCGGTGCCCGAGGACCTGGAAGCGGAGCTCGCCGGGCTCGATCTTGGCGAGTTCGAGGTCGACCTTCACTCGGCGCCGCCGGGGGCGCGTACGCTCCCGGCGCCGGAGCCGCCACGGATTGAGCCGCCTCGCCCGGCCGCGTTCGCCTTCGCGCCGGAGCCCGCGCGGCCAAGCCCGGCGGCCCAGGCGATCACCCTGGGGACCCCCGGCGTGGACCCCTTCGCGACCGGCGACGGCGGAGCCGCGACGGCGCTGCCGGCGGACCTCTTCGCCGACGACGTGCCGATGGACGAGCCGATCGGCGCGTCGTCGGCCCCGGTCCTCAACCCCTTCGACGAGTCGCCGACCTCGGCGGGGTTCCAGCCGCAGGCGATGAACGCCCCGCCGCGGGTGGTCTCCGCCCCGCCGCCGGACGAGCAGAAGCGGAAGAAGCCGGCCCGCCTGAAGCTCCATTATCGGGATCGGGCGGCGTTCGTCGTGGAATACCGCGACAACCTCCGCCGCGGCGGCTCCTTCATCAAGACCGAGAAGCCGCTGTCCATCGGCCGCGACGTGATCTTCGAGATCGACGCGCCGGGGCTCACCGAGCCGCTGGCCTTCGAGGGGATCGTCACCTACGTCTCCGACGGTCGGGACGGTCAACCCCCGGGGATGGGCGTGGACTATCGCCTGGATGCGGACGCTCGATCCCGCCTCGCTCGGGCCGTGGGGCGCTGACGACGGGGCGGTGGGCGTTCGAACCTGCGCCGCTTCGCGCACTCGCGGCGGTTTCGGATTAGCCGCGCGCGATGGACGCCCTCAGCAACCGCCCGTTCCGCGCCGGCCATGCCGTGGCGGATGACGGTCTCCACCTCTACTGGCGCGCCGTCGGCAACGGCCCGGCGATCGTCTGCAACAACGGCGTCGGCGTCAGCACGTTCTTCTGGCGCTACACCGTGGATCAGTTCGCGGACCGCTACACGGTGCTCACCTGGGACTACCGCGGCCATGGGCGGAGTGATCCGCTGCCCGATCCCACGACCGGGGAAGTGGGGATTCCCCGCCACGCGAAGGACCTGCTGACGGTGATGGACGCCGCGGGGCTCGACCGCGCGCTGATCTTCGGGCACTCCATGGGCTGTCAGGTGGGCCTGGAGGCGTGGCGCAGCGCCCCGGAGCGCATCGGCGGCTACGTGCTCATCCTCGGCACCGCGGGGCGCGCGTTGGAGACCTTCGCGGACAATCCGCGTTCGCCGTTCTTCTTCAAGCTGGCCGGGGCGTTCATCGAGGCCATGGGCGAGCGGACGCACCGCCTGGTGCGCCCGATCCTCCACTCTCCGGTGGCGTGGGCGTTCACGCGCCGCGCCAAGCTGGTGGACCCGATGTACGCCAGCCACACGGACATGGCGCCGTACCTGGAGCACCTCGCGGTGCTCGACATGCGCATGTTCATCCGCACGGTGCTCAAGATGCAGGAGCACGACGCCTGGGACGTGCTGCCCACGCTCAACGTGCCGGTCTTGATCGTCGGCGCGGAGCGGGACGCGTTCACCCCCATCCGCCTCAGCCGCGACATGGCGGCGAAGATCCCCGGCGCCGAGATCCTGGTCCTGGCGGACGCGAGCCACGCCGCGATCATCGAGCAGCCGGAGACCATCAACCACCGGATCGAGCGGTTCCTCCGCGAGCGGTCGCCGAGGTGATCCACCGCTACGCCGAGGTGGACTCGACGCAGCGGGTGGCCCGGGAGCTGGCGTTGGCCGGGGCCCCGCACGGGGAGGCGGTGCTCGCGGCGGTGCAGACCGCCGGCCGCGGCCGACTAGGGCGGGTGTGGGTGAGCGAGCCCGGGGAGAACCTCCTGATGTCGGTGGTGCTCCGGCCGGCGGGGTCGGCGCGGGACGCGCCGCTTTTGTCGCTCGGCGCCGCGGCCGGCCTGGCCGTCACCTTCGGGCTCTTGGTGAAGTGGCCCAACGACCTGGTGACCCGTGACGGGCGCAAGGTCGGCGGGCTCCTGGCGGAGATGGACGCCCGGGAGGACCGGATCGGCCATGTGATCCTCGGTCTTGGGCTGAACGTGAACCAGGGTTCATTTCCTGAAGGGGTGGTTGCCGCCTCCCTCGCCCAGCTCGGCGAGGAGGGCCTCGACGTGGAGGATTGGCGCCGCGGCGACCGCCTGGACGTGGACCTCGTCGCGGAGGCGGCGCGCCGCGCGATCCTGGCCTGGAGCGACCACCCGGATCGTCTCGACCAGTGGCGCCGACGCGCCCACACGCTCGGTCGCCGGGTGCGCGTGGCGGGGCGCGAGGGGATCGCGACCGGCATCACGGCGGAGGGCGCGTTGCTCGTGGACGGAGAGCCGGTGACGACGGGGGAAGTGGCGATGGTGGAGGCGCTCCCGAGCTCCGCGTGAGGCTGCGGAGGCGCCCGCCGCCGGAGCGCTGAGGGTGGGTTGAAGCGCGACCGTGCGCTTGCCGAGGGTCGGTTGGAGCGCCGAGGGTGGGGATGCGCCCCGTGCTGAGCGTTGCCCCGCGTTACAAACGTACCGCCATCCCAGGAGACCCCATGGCCATCCGACTCGGCGACATCGCCCCCGACTTCACCGCGGACACCACCCACGGCACGATCCACTTCCACGAGTGGCTCGGCACCAGCTGGGGCGTGTTGTTCTCGCATCCCAAAGACTTCACGCCGGTCTGCACGACCGAGCTCGGGTACGTGGCCAAGATCAAGCCGGAGTTCGACCGGCGCAACGTGAAGGTCATCGGCCTCTCGGTGGACTCTGTGGAGAGCCACCACCGCTGGGAAGGCGACATCGGCGAGACGCAGGGCACCCCCGTGAATTTCCCGATGATCGGCGACCCCGATCGCGTCGTGGCGAACCTCTACGACATGATTCACCCGAACGCCAACGACACCCTCACCGTCCGCTCGGTCTTCGTCATCGGGCCCGACAAGAAGGTGAAGCTCACGATCACGTACCCGGCGTCCACCGGGCGGAACTTCGACGAGGTGCTCCGGGTGATCGACTCGCTCCAGCTCACCGCGAACCACAAGGTGGCCACGCCGGCGAACTGGACCGACGGCGGGGACGTGATCATCGTCCCGGCGGTGAGCGACGCGGACGCGAAGGTGATGTTCCCCCAGGGTTGGACCCCGGTGAAGCCGTACCTCCGCGTCGTGAAGCAGCCCAACCGATAGCGGCTCGGCGGTGGCGTCGCCCCCGGGGCGGCGCCGCCGGACCTACCGACCGCCCGGCCGCTCCCCGCCCGGCCGATCTCCGGCGCAGAGCAGCACCGTCTTGCCTGCGCGCCGCACGGTCGACGGTGAGCTGCACGGTGGCGATCCCGCCGGCAGGATCGCCCGCGGCGCCGACCACCCCTGGCCGTCCTCGCGCTCCAGCACCACGGGCGTAGCGGGCCCCTGCTGCGTCCCCTGCGCGGTGAGGATCACCCGGGTCCCCTCGCGGCGGGCGTGCGGCACGGTGAGGCCCTCGCGCACGCGCTCCGTCGTGTTGCCCCCCTCGGCGAGCCGGACGACCTCGTGATGGTCGTGCGTCAAGAAGACCTCCCAACGATCGCCGGAGAAGACGGGCGAGGGGTCCACGAGGCCTGGGCCGGTGAAGAGCGCCTCCGCGCGGGAAAACCGGTCCCCGTCCCAGTGCGTCCGGACGAGGGTCGAGGGCAGGCTGCCGAGTGCGGGGTCGCCGTGGCTGTTGACCTGCACGAACCAGAGCTCGCGGCCCGTGGGCCCCTGGACGAACGCGGGGTCGATGAGCGAGCTCCCGGGCGCGTCCACCCGCCAGGCGTGCGCGGCCCAGGTGGTGAGGTCCGTGGACTCCAGGCCGATCACGAAGAGCTGCGGGAACCGTTCGGCCATCGCCGTGGGGGCGATCGCGTGGGACAGGCCGGTGACGAAGACGGTTTCGCCCTCGGCGTAGGCGTCGAGGCTGGTGAGGGCGCGGAGGGGAAGGGTCGTGGGGGCGGCGAACCCGGCGCCGTCGTCGACATAGGCGCGCACCTCTCCGGCGCCCGCGGCGGTGAGCGTGGCGGCCGCGACCTCCGCGTCCGACGGGGCCCGGCTGCAGGCGGCGAGGAAGAACAACACCTGCGCCGGGTAGCACGCGCGGGGTAGGCTCTCCACGATGTGGCTGCTGCTGCTGGCGTGCGCGACCGCTCCGGAGGATTCGTCCGGTGCCACGGACTCGTCCCCTGAGCGGATCGACTGCACCGCGGCCGATCCGGTGGACGCGCCGGAGCCCGCCGTCTCGGACGCGGGCACCAACGTCCGCGTCGTCCCGCTCACCACGGCGGCCGGCGACGCGGCGGACGTGCTGATCTCCTGGTCCCCGGACGCGACCCGGGCCTGGAAGGAAGGCGCTCCGGTGGTCATCGCGGCGCAGCCGGCGCACAAGGTCGACCGTACGTGGAACTTGCACCCCGGGATGTACTACGGACCCGACGTCGGGGTGGTGGAGCTGCAGCCGGTCTGGCCCGGGTGGACGGTCATGGGGCAGACCAGCGGGACGTTCGACGCGGGGGGCGAGGGCTCACAGGCGGTGCTGGACGCGGTCCTCGCGTTCGCCGCCGGGGGACCGGATGCCGACGGGCACACGCTCGAGCAGTACGTGAACGTGCCGGTGTGCCACGGGGCTGTGGCGCTCTTGAGCCTCTCCTCGGGCGGGATGCCCACCATGGCCGGCCTCGCCAGCTTCGGGTCGACGTACGCCGGCTCCCTCGTGGGGCTCACGCTGTACGAGCCGCCCTCCCTCCCCGAGTTCGTCATCGAGGAGTCGGGCGCCATCTGGATGGACCCCGACCCCAAGACCGACGCGGACGGCGACGGCTACGCCTGGAACGACGGGCGGAACTCCGCGTTGGACGAAGCCTCGTGCGCGGCGACGGGCTGCGTCGTCGACTACACCCACCTCGCGTGGAGCAACGACCACCGGTTGTCGGACCTGTGGGTGGGCTACGACGCGACCCTCCCGCAGGGGCTCTACTTCTTCGACGGGGACGGCTCCGGCGCGCTCGACCTCGACGGCGCGGGCCTGACCGACGTCGATGGGGACGGCGCGATCCAGGCGGACGAGGACCTCTGGTGCCGTCCGCTCGCCCTCGGCGCCGGGGAGGGCGTGAAGCTCTACTACACCCCCGGGCTCACGCGCGCGGCCGAGGCGCTGGGCGCGGCGCGGTGGCCGCCGTTCGTCGCCACCCGCGCAGAGGTCGACCCCTTCTGGGCGGCCCGGAGCATGGTACCGTGGGCCGACGACGTGGCGACCGCGCTCCCGGACGCCCAGTTCTCCTTGGTGTACAGCTCCATCCCGCACGGGCCCCCGCTGGCGACCCAGCCCGGTGAACGGCTCCTCCACGACGCGTTCGTGAACGCCGGGGTGCGCACGCACTACAACTTCTCCGTCGACGCCGCGAGGTGTTTTGGGGGCCAGGCGTTCGCTGACTACCCGGGGCCGCCGCCGGATGACGCCGTGGTCGCGCCGGAGGACATGGACGGGTGGGGGATCCTCGAGAGCACCGGCGCCGCCAACATCCAGGCCGTCGGGCCGCTCGACCAGCTCCAGCAGGCGTTCCGCCCCTTCGATCACTGCCCCGAGGCGTCGGCGAGCGAGTAGCGGAGCACGCCGTCGACGGGCGGCGGCGTGGCAAGGCCGGCGGCGGTGAGCGCGGTGGTGAGGCGGCCGGTCGCGTCGGCCCCCAACGGCTCGGTGAGGAGCAGGAGATCGGTGAACCCGGCGCGGGCGGCGTCGCGCACGGCCTCGCCGAGGGGCCGGGACCCCTTGGGCGGGTGGCCGGTGATGGCGCCTTCGAGGCTGCCGAGGAGCGCGGCGTGGACCTTGGACGGCTCGCGGTTCGGGGTCTCGCCGAGGGGGCGGCCGTGCCAGAGGGGCCCGAGGAGCACGTCCGCGACGGGCGGGTGGCCGGGGACGCTGCGGTCGCGGCAAGGGAATTCGACGACGCCGCCGGCGCTGGACGCCATGGCCGTCCAGACGGTGCGGGGGTGGAGGGTGCTCGCGGGGAGGGGGAGCGGGGTCGGGGAGCGTACGAGGAGCTCGATCGCCGCGCCGAGCGCCAACGCCGCCGTGGCGCCGGCCAGCGCTCGGGGCGCCCGCGGCCACCCCTTCGCCACCGCCAGCAGCGCGAAGGCCGTGGCCGGCACCGCGTACTGTGCCGGCTTCCATGCGTACTTCGCGAGCGGGTAGAAGCGCCAGAAGAGGCTGTAGGGCGTCGGGAAGTCCACCGGGCGGTCGTCCACGCCGAAGCGATTCCCGAGGGCGATGGCGGCATAGGCTACGGCGAGCGCGGCCGGGGCCCGCGCGCGGCGGTCGCGGATCGCAAGGAGGACGAGCGCGCCGAGGAGCCACGGCGCGAACCGTCGGGGGCCGGTCTCCGCGGCGCCCGGGTAGGCCGCGGCGTGGTGGACGACGCCCTCGTCCGGCAGGGGAGGGGGCGGCTTCACGCCCAGCGGCGTCGACCGGGGCGGCTCCGTGGCCGTGCCGACGTGCGCCGCCCGCGCCGCCAGCGCGCCGCCCGCGCCGGTCTCCGTCGAGACCATGGCCGCTCCGAGCACGCCCGCCACCAGCACGACCGGCAGCGCCGCCCGCCACGGCAACTGCCGGGCGAACCAGGTGATCACGCAGACGACGGCGACCCCATGCGCGATGTACGGGCCGCTCGCGAGCAGCAGGCCGCCCCAGAGCGCCGCGCGGCGGGGGCGCGGATGGTCGGCGAAGAGCTCGGCGAGCAGCAGGAGCAGCCAGCCGGAGGCCATCCCTTCGGTCTGGGTGTCGGCGAAGGCGCCGAGGAACGCTGGGGAGAGCGCGGCGAGCGCCCCGCAGGCCAGCTCGGCCGCGAGCCCGGCGTTCGCGGCGGCGGCGAGCTTCTGTCCGCCGTAGACCAGCGCGGCGAAGAGGAGGAAGGCGACGGTGTTCACCGCGCCGACCGTGCCGAGGACCGGGGTGAGCCCGATGATCGCGGCCTGGTGCAGCGGGTCGAGCGGGTAGACGCCGAGCCCCGCGGGGAACGCGGCGAAGTCGACGTGGAGCGGGAGCCGGTGCTCCACGAGGAGGGTGTGGGCGAAGCCCCAGCTCAGCCAGAGGTGGTCGCGGAGCTCCCCTTCGGGGCGGCCCACCACCGTGGTCGCACCATCCGGCGGCCAGACGCGCACGAACGCGACCGCGGCGACGGCGAGCGCGACGGCGAGGCGGCGGAGGCGGGGCGGCACCGGCATCGCGGGGAGGCTATCCGGCGACGCCGCCCGCTACGCCACGCGTTGGAGCGAGATCGCCTTCTCCGGGCAGGCGACAACACACAGCCCGCAGGCGCGGCACGCGTCAGCGTTGGGGGTGTACGCCGTCTTGCGGCCGTGGACGGTCGCCTTGAGCTTCCCGACGAACGAGAGCGCGGCGAAGTCCGCGTCGGTCATCCGGGTGATCGCAAACACGTCGTGGGGGCAGACCTCGGCGCAGTCCACCTTGCCTTCGCAGCGGTTCCGGTTCACGACGGGCGCCCAGGTCCCGGCCGGCGCCTGACACTGCTCGCCGGGGCGGGCGGGATGGGCGGCCGCAGCCTTCACCTTGGCCGGGTTCTTGGGGGTCATCGTCGCGGGGTATCCGCGGCGCCGAGCCAGCGCATGTCCGGCTATGTTCCTTCGCGGAGTCGCGCATGCCGGTCATCCTTCCCCTGCTCCTCGGGTGCGCGGCGGGAGCCACGCCGCCGGCCGAGGCGCCGGACGCGCCGGCCGGACCCAAGGGGGTGGACGCGGCGGACGTCCCGAACGGCGCCTGTGCGTGGCCCCTCCCATTCGACGCCACCTCGCCCTCATTCACCACCTCCATCGCCGATCTCGACGGAGACGGCGCCGTAGACACCGTGGTCGAACAGTCCGATGCCGGCAGTGGAGGCGGCGTCCGCTGGCGCTGTGTTCGCGACGGGTCGACGGGGACCGCGGCGTGTGACGAGGCGGAGTGGTGGGTCTATTCCCCGTTTTCAGCCGGGCGCCGGCTGGCGAATCCCGGGCGGGACGGGCAGGCGCTCCGGCTGCTGGATGCCATCGAGGCGCGCCGAGCCCTCCTCGAACCCCGCAAGCCCCCGTCCGACGGCTCGCCCGGCCTCGCGGTGGAGCCCGCTCGGCGCCTCCGTCTCGACGCGGCCGACCCGGCGCTCGCCGGCCTCTTCGCGCTCGCGAGCCCCCCTCCGACCCAGGGCACCTGGTCGCCGCCGCTCCGTTGGTACCGCGGTCCCGCGGCCGCCCAGGCCGGGGCGGAATTCTCCGCCCGCGAGTTGCCGCGGTTCTCGGCCGCGCCAGCATGGTCTGACGAGCCCGGCGCCCCCTGGACGGCTTCCTACACGGCGTCGCCGTCGGGGCGCGGCATGGCGGCGTTCTTTTCCGCGAGCGCCCCGCCCCCTCCGCCGTCAGCCGTGACCATCGGCCCGATGACGGTCCGGGTCCTCGGTGACGCGGTGGTGGCGGAGGTCGGCGCGGAGCGTCATGCGTGGCTCGCGACCGGCGGCGGCGCAGGGCACGTCGAGCGGTGCACGCCGTGGACTGCCGATGATTTTCCCCAGGTGGGCCCTGATGGTGGCTGCGGCCCCGGCGACGTCGCCGATCTCACGGAGCTCGCCCGCGCGGACTTCGACGGCGACGGGGTGGAAGACGTCCTCCTCGAGATCGAAGCCGCCCCGCGCGGCGCGTGTTGGGCACTGGCGTGGGTCGTCGTGGCCACCCGCCGTGCTCCGGACGGCCTGCTCGTCCCGGTCGCCGCTTCCTGGGCGGTTCGGAGCGGCTGAGGCGGGCCCGCGTCTGGGGGGAACTTCCGTCCGGAGGCGCGGTCGCTCGAATGGCCGAAGTCCGGTCGCTCCGACGCGCTTGTGGACGCCCTCGGCTACATTCCGCCCCAGGAGCTCCACATGCCCGCCCTGCTCGCCTTCGCCCTCCTCGCCTGCGTCCACCCCGCGCCGCCCACGCCGCCCGGCCCGGACGAAGACGCGTGCGTGGCGATGCTCGACGAGGCACTCAAGGGGATGGACGCCGAGCCCGCGAAGGCCGACGCGGCGTTCGCCGATGGGTATTCCAAGTGCGGCCCCGGCTTCGGGTTCCTGGAGGCGCGTACGTTCGTCTCGTTCGCCGCGAGTCGTTGGGACGAAGGCGGGGAGTACCTGGCGAAGGTGATGACCGAGCCGGATCCGTCGCCCCTGGCGCTCAAGCTGGTGGCCGGCGCGATGCCCAAGTTCAGCCCCGCCACCCAGACCCGCCTGCGCGCCCTCGGAAAGACCGCGGATGCGCCGGTCTTCGTGCCCGACGTCGGCTCCGAATACGCCTGGGTCTCCCTGGTGAGCTGCGGCGTGGCCGACAAGATTCCCGCCGATCAGGCGCTCATCGAGGGGCCGAAGGGCTCGCTCGACCGGCTCACCTTCAACTGCCCGGGGGCGGTGGAGCGGCAGGCGATCTACTTCGACTTCTCGTCCGACCCGATGGAGCGCGCGTTCAAGCAGGAGCTCAACGGGCAGAAGAAGGCGAAGTAGCCGCCCTCATACGGTCTGACCCGGATGAAGATCGTTCGCTCGTCGCGGCGGCGCAGAGCGAGCCCGTGCAGCAAGCATCGGCGGGCTTCCCGGCGTAGCGCGAAAACCTCGTCCTCGTTCGCCGACGGTTCACGTTGAGGTGACGGGCCCGGAAGTGGGCCATGCGTGTGACGTCACGGGCGAACCGGCCGAGCGCAGCGAGGGCCGGGCGCTCGTGGCGGCAGGACCCAGCGCCAACCCTCACGTTCGCCGAGGCAACCGTGACGAAACTCACGACGCCGGGAATCCCGCCCCCCGGCGCCGCGTCCTCGCCGGGCGAGCGGAAATCAGGGGCAGACCGTATCAGAGCTTCAGCGTGCGCCGCAGGGTGGCCACGATCTCGGCGTAGCGTGCGGGATCGCCCACCTCCACGATGCCGAGGCGGTAGAGCAGGTGGCCGTGGCCGTGGGTGAGCTCGTGCACCTCGGCGCCGACGTCCATCGGGGGGCCGTCGGGCGCGCCGAGGCGGAGCCGCAGCGAGCCACCTTCGACGAAGACCAGGGGGAAGCCGGCGGGCGCGCTCACCGTCCACTCGTCGGGGTGGAGCTCCACGATGCGGACCTCGCCGCGCACGAGGGACACCGCGCCGCCGGTGGGCGGGAGGGCCTCGAGGATCACGTCGGCCGCGCTGCCGGAAGCGCGCTTCCACCCGTCGATGAACCCGAGGAGCACGCCGCCCTGCGAGCGGTCGGGCACGGGGACGCCGGCGCGGAGCACGCTCGCTTCGAACGTCCACGCCGCGCCATCCACGGTGAGCCAGCAGCGCAGGTCGGTGCCGGCGGCCGGCGGGGTGCCGACCAACGAAAGCACCACGCCGCCGCGCTCGACGCGCACCACCTGCCCGCGCACCGCCGCGCCGTTTCGGGGCAGCACTTCCACGCCCGTGCGGGCGTCGGCGGCGGCTTCGAGGATGCGGCGGGGGTCGTCCATCGGACGGCGGAGCTATCCCGGGCGGGCTAGGACGGCCGCATGCGGATCCTGCACGTCACCGACATTCACGTGGAGCGGGCCCCCGGCGTGGGCGAGCTCTGGAACAAGCGCCTCGCGGGCGCCGTGAACCTCTACCTCCTCGGCCGCCACCACCACTTCTCGCCCAAGGCCCAGGCCGCCCTGATCGCGGCGACCGCTGCGATCGAGGCCGACGTAGTGCTCTGCACGGGCGACCTCACCGCCACCGCCACCGACGCCGAGTTCGCCGCCGCCGCCGAGCTCTTCGCGCCGCTCCGTGCGCGCGACTGGCTGGTGATCCCCGGCAACCACGACGTCTACACCGGCGAGAGCGTGGGCCGGTTCGCCCGGCACTTCGGTCCGGTCGCTCCCGTTCGCGTCGAGCGGCGCGGCGGGTGGGACGTCGTGCTGGTGGATGTCTGCCACCCCGACTGGCTCTCCCGCGGATGGCTGGGCGAGGGCGGACTCGCGGCGTTGGAGGCGGCGCTCGCCGGAGGCAGCGCCCCGGCGCTGGTGGCCCTCCACTACCCGTTGCGGAGCCGCCGCGGCGAACGGTACGGCGGTGCCGCCCGCGCCTGCATCGACGCCGAGGCCATCGAGGCGATCTGCGTCCGCCATCCTCGCGTGCGCCTCGTGGTCCACGGTCACGAACACCACGGCTTCCGCACCGAGCTGCCCCGCGACGGCGACCCCATCCCGGTGATCGACCCCGGCGCCAGCGGCTACGCGTTCCTCCCGAAGCGCGGGCGCACGGCCCACTTCTGCGTCTACGAGGTGGACGCCGCCGGGCTCCGTACGGTGGAGCGCTACGCCTTCGACGGCGAGCGGTTCGTGTCCGAGGCCGGCGGCCCGTTCGCCACTGGCGGGTAGCGGGCCAGGGGACGAGAGTGGTGAGGGGGTGGCGGTCGAGCCACGTTTTGCCTCCCGGTCGGCGTCGGCGGTCGAGGGGCCACGGTCGGCGAGAATGGCGAGGCGGCGGTGACGCCCGCAGGCGCGGTGTCTCCGCCCGAGGGGTCAGGCCGATCGTATTCGGATTCGGCGCGCCGACGGTCGGTTCAGCGCGCCGCAGGGGGCTCTGGAGCGCGAGTCCGGGGGGGAAATCGAACGCGATCGCTCTGACCCCTCCCTCCCGCCGACTTCCCGCCCACCCACCGCCTGCCTCGCCCCCGAAGTCCGCCCTGTCGTCGCGACGCCCCCCGCGCCGGCTTACGCCCGAGCTGGAGGTGCCCATGCCCGACGACCGCCTCGGCCCCGTCCTCGCCGCGCACGGCGGCCTCGACCGCTGGCGCGGGATCACCGCCGTCGAGGCGGTGATCTCGGTGGACGGCTTCCTGTTCACGGCCAAACACCGCCCGCCCCTGCGCCGGGTGAAGGTGCGGGCGTGGGCGCATGAACCTCGGTTCACTGTTGAGGATCCAGGTTCACCAGGGGGGGTGGGGGAGTGGATCGGCGACGAGGTGCGGCAGCGGGACGTCGCCGGCGCCGTCACCGCTCGCCGCGATCGCGCCCGGGCGGCGATGTTCGGCCTGCGGCGTGAGCTCTGGTGGGACGACCTCGACTTTCTCTACTTCTCCGGCTACGCGATGTGGAACTACCTCACGACGCCGTTCCTCCTCGCGAACCCGGGCGTGGAGGTGGAGCCGCTCCCGCCGGGTCCCGTCGGCCCCCTGGGGCTCCGCGCGACGTTCCCGGCGTCGCTGCCCACGCATTGCCGCACCCAGGACTTCTGGTTCGGCCCGGAGGGGGAGCTCCGGCGCCTCGTCTACGTCGCGGACGTGGTGGGGTGGTGGGCGCGCGTGGCCCACGACGTGTCGGCGTACCGCGAGGCGGGCGGCCTGCGGTTCCCGACGCGCCGCCGCGTCTACCCGCTCTTCGGCGGGAGCCGGCCGCTGCCCGGTCCGCTCATCGTGGGGATCGACGTCCACGAGATCGGGGTGTCAACGGCGTGAGCTGCGCCGAGGGACTGCCGCCCCATCGCGCCATTCTCGCCCCGGCGGCTCCTCGACCGCCGTGGGCGCTGGCGGGCAGGCCGGTGGAGGGCCACCAGCCCCTGGACCCCCCTACTCGCCCGCCTTCCCCGGATACTCGCCCGCCGGGAGCTTGTGCAGCTCCACCCCGAGCAGCTCGGCGTAGACGCGCCCGCCGGCGTCCACCAGGGCGACGTCGGAGACCGTGCGCTTGCCCTCGCGCTTGAGCCCGCGGAGGACGCCGCGGACGGGGCCCGGGGCCGGGCGGCCGTAGGGGCGCAGCGACGCGATGCCGGTGGGCAACGAGGCCCCGCCGAGCGTCTGCCGCGACCACAGCACGGCGAGCTGGAGCGCGCCGTCGCCGGCCGCGAGGTCGGTGAGCCAGCCGCCGTTCTGCCAGCCCATCTCGCGCACGCCGATGAGCTCGGCCTCCGCGGCGTCCTGCCCCACGCCGAGCACCTGGCGGATCGCCTGGAAGTCGGGGCCGTGGAAGAGGAGGCGGTCGTAGATGGCGGCGGCGTCGTAGGGGTAGGACGTGGTGGCGCCCACGCCGGGAACGGCCGGTGCCACGGGCGGCTCGGCGCCCATGCGCACCTCGGCGCGGTAGTGCAGCGCGCCGCCGGGGCTCCGGAGCTCGAAGCTGAAGCCGTCGTCGCGCTCGGCGGTCGTGTGGACCTCGAAGAGGTCCCCCGCGCCGTCGTAGTCGCGCAGCGTGATGCCCTTGAGCACCGTGACCTTCTCCACGCCGTGAACGAAGGCGGTCGGGCGCAGCTCGCGGGCGCGCTGCGCGAACCACTCCAACGCGAGCACCACGGGGACGACGGGGGCGTCGGCCACGGTATGATCGCGGAGGAAGGCGTAGTCGCGGGAGGAGGCGCGGCGGAGGCTGGGGGCGGTCTTGTCGCCGGCGAGGAGGCCGCCGATGACGACCTCGGTCGGGCCGCGGCCGGGCTGCCCGTGGTTCACCAGCTCGTCCACGAAGGCGCGGGCGCCGGCGAGGAGCGGGATCAGCGCGATGCCCCGCTGGGCGAAGGCGCGGGCGAGCGCGGGCGTGACCATCCCGCCCTCCCACGGACCCCAGCCGATCGACCGGACGACGCAGGTCGGACGCCGGGCCTGCTCTGCGGCGGCGAGGCGGTTGAGCACCTCGTTCGCGGCGGCGTAGTCGGACTGCCCGTAGTTGCCCGTGCGCGCGGCGACGGAGGAGAAGAAGCAGATGACGGCGAGCGGATCGCCCGCGGTGGCGGACAAGAGCGCGCGGACGCCGGCGATCTTGGTGGTCCACACGGCGTCCCACTGGGCGTCGGTCTTCTCCTTGACCTTGCGGTCGTGGATGACGCCGGCGCCGTGGACGAGGCCGGTGATCGGGCCCCACTCGGCGCGCACGGCGTCGAGCGCGGCGGCGACGGCGGCGGGGTCCGCCACGTCGACCGGCACGTAGCGGGCGTGGCCGCCGGTGGCTTCGACCGCGGCGATGGTGGCCCGCGCTTCGCGGGACGCGAGGATCGCGGCGACCTGCTTGCGCAGCTCCGCCGGGGAGCCCGCGCTCTTCGCGAGCGCCTTCATCAGCGCCGGCTCGTCCTTCGCGGGGACGGCCGCCTCGGGCTCCGGTGCGTCGATGCGCGAGCGCCCGAGCAGCACGAAGCGCGCCTGGGTGGAGGCCGCCAGCTCGATCACGCACGCCGCGGTGACGCCGCGGGCGCCGCCGCTGACCACGATCACGTCCTCCGGGCCGAGGTCGGGGCTGCCGTGGGGGCCGGGGAGCATCACGCTCACCAGGGTGCGGCGGCCGGCGAGGGAGAGGGCCACCTCCACGGGGCCGGCGCGGCCGAGCTCGATCACCACGGCGTCGAGCGGGGTGTCCGCCGCCGTGTCGATCACCCGCACGAAGGCCTTGGGCTCCTCGAGGGCCACGGTCTTCGTGAGGCCGTAGAGCCCCGCGAGCACCGGGTTGCCCTGGCCGGACAGACCGAAGTCGCCGCCCTGCCGGGTGACGACCACGAAGGCGCCGGACGCGTCGAGGCGGCCGGCGCGGGCGGCCTGGAAGGCGGCGCGCACGGTGGTGTCGTCGCCCTCCGGGGCGCAGTAGACGACGCCGCGGTCGGCGGAGGCGGTGTCGGCGGCCACGGCGTCCACGCCGCGGGCCACGAGGGCGGCGGCGAGGGCGGTGCGTTGCTCGACGTCGCCGAGCACGGACACGGGCGGCAGCGCGCGGGCGCCGCTCTCCACGACCGGGACCAGGGCCACGTCCATGCGGGCGAGGACCGGTCCGGTGGTGGGCTCCAGGGGCGCCACCCGCGGAGCTGCTGCTGCGATTGCGCCCCCCCTCGTCGGGAGGGCTACTGAGGGTGGAGGACCTCCACGATCTGCCCGAGCGTGTGGAGCTTGCCGAGGGTCTCGGCGTCGGGTTCGGGCAGCTCGGGGGCCTTCTCGCGGAGCGCGCTGAGGATCTCCACGCGCTTGATGGAGTCGATGCCGAGGTCGGCCTCGAGGTTCATGTCGAGGCGGAGCATCTCCACCGGGTAGCCGGTCTTCTCGCCGACGACGGCGAGGAGCATCGCGGAGAGGTCGAGCTTGCTGGTGGCGCCGTGGCCGTTGGCGCCGTTGACGGCGGGGGCGGCCGCAGCGGGCGCGGCGGCCGGCGCCGCGGCGGTGGAGCCGCCGAGCACCTCGACGATCTGCCCGAGGGTGTGGAGCTTGCCGAGGGTCTCGGCGTCGGGCTCCGGGAGCTCGGGCGCCTTCTCGCGGAGCGCGCTGAGGATCTCCACGCGCTTGATGGAGTCGATGCCGAGGTCGGCCTCGAGGTTCATGTCGAGGCGGAGCATCTCCACCGGGTAGCCGGTCTTCTCGCCGACGACGGCG
>CAIXRH010000235.1 GCA_903921785.1 uncultured Pseudomonadota bacterium | reverse complement strand
GCCGGCCGTCGGCGCGACGGCCGCCGGACCAGCTTCGGCGGCTGCGGGCGCAGCAGCTGGAGCGGCTGGCTTCGCCGCTGCCGGCGCGGGCGCCGGCTTCTTGGGCTGGCCGGCCTCCTGCATGCCCACGAGCAGCGCCCCGGTTCCCCAGGATGGCGCGATCTTTTCGTTCTCGTAGAGCTTCGCCATCGTGAGGAACAGCTCTTCGCGGCTGTAGCCCGGCGTCTCGGGCACGCGAAGCATCACGATCGCGTCCTCCGGGCAGACCTGAACGCAGAGCTCGCAGTGGATGCAGGCGTTCACGTCGAGCGTGAAGTCCTTGGCGGTGCCGCGGGGCTTCCCAGTCTTCGGCGAAGGAGCCCGGCCGCCGGCGACGACGGTGATGATCTGCGAGGGGCAGATCTTCTCGCACATCTTGCAGCCGATGCAGGCTTCATCCTCATCCGAGTTGTGCACCAGCGCGAACGAGGTGCGGTATCGCTCCGGACGGGAGCGCCCGCCCTGCCAGGGGAGCGGCTCCGTCGTCATCGGGCGGACGAGGTTCTGCGCCGTGACCTTGAGGCTGGCGAAGGCGGTGAACAGGGCGTTCATGCGTACACCCGCCAGAAAGCAGCGACCGTGACCGTGAGCAGCGACACCGGCACGAAGATGCGCCAGCAGATCGCCATGAACTGGTCGGCCCGGTAGCGGAGGAAGGTCCACCGGATCCAGAAGATGCCGGCGTACAAGGTGAGGCCCTTGAGGACGAGCCAGTGCAGGCCATCCGGCCCGGGGCCATCCCATCCGCCGAGGAACATCGACGCGCCCATGAAGCTCGCGATGAGCGTGTGCATGTACTCGGCCAGATAGAACAAGCCGAACTTCATGCCCATGTACTCGGTGGTGATGCCCGCCACCAGCTCGCTCTCCGCCTCAGGGATGTCGAACGGGATGCGGTTGGCCTCCGCCAGGGAGCAGAGCAGGAAGAGCACGAAGGCGACGGCGCCCGGGCCGGGGGGCCAGAGGGCGAACCAATGGCCGTCGGCCTGGGCCTCGACGATGTCGCCCATCCGGAAGCTGCCGCTGAGGATGATCGGCACCAGGCAGGTGAGCAGGAGCGGCACCTCAAAACTCACGGCCTGTGCGGCTGCGCGCATCGCGCCGAGGAGCGCGTACTTGTTGTTGCTCGCCCAGCCCGCCATCCACACCGGGATCGTGACCAACGAGCCGATCGACAGCGTGAAAAGGATGCCGATGTTGAGGTTCGCCGGTACCCAGTCGCCCGGCGCCCAGGGGTACACCGCCATCCCGCCGAGCACCGTGAGCAGCCCGAGCGGCGGCGCGATGTTGAACAGAAAGGAGTCGGCGTTGGTCGGGGTGATATCTTCTTTCTGGATGAGCTTGAGCAGGTCGGCCAGCGGCTGAAGCAGCCCCGCCGGGCCCACCTGCGTGGGCCCGGGGCGGTTCTGCATCCGACCGGCGAACTTGCGCTCGAACCAGATGGACCAGGCCGCCACGCCCATGAGGACGGTGATGAGGACCAGCGCGAAGCCGCCGCCCCAGAGCCACGGGTATTCGGTCACCGGTCCACCTCCCCGAGGATCGGGTCGAGCGACCCGAGGGTGACGATGATGTCCGACAGGGTGCTGCCCGGCGCCAGGTACGGGATGAGCGCCATCGCGTGGTAGGACGGCGGACGGATCTTCAGGCGGTACGCCCGCTCCGTGCCGTCGGCGATCACCCAGGTGCCGAGCTCGCCGCGCGGGCCATCCACGGCCACGTAGGCCTGCCCGGCCTTGCCCTTGAAGGCGCCCGGCAGCTTCACCGGCTTGAGCGCGCAGATCGGGCCTTCGGGGATGCCGTCGATCAGGTCGAGCACCAGGCGGATGCTCTCGCGCATCTCCGCCATGCGCACCTCGTAGCGAGCGAGGCTGTCCCCGGCAGAGCGCACGGGGACGTTGATCTTCAGCTCGCCATAGGCGGCATAGGGGCGGTCCCGGCGGAGGTCCCAGTCGATGCCCGAAGCGCGGAGGATCGGGCCGCTGACGCCGAGCTCCATGGCCAGCTTCGCGTCCACCCGCCCCACGCCTTCGGTGCGGGAACGAAAGATCGCGTTGTCGTAGATGAGCTCGTCGTACTCGATGGTGCGCGCCCGGATGGTCTCGTAGGTGCGCCGCACCATCTCCGCGAAGCCCGCGGGCACGTCGTGGCGGCTGCCGCCAACCGTGAGCGTGTTGTAGTGGAAGCGGGCGCCGGTCCAGAGCTCGAAGCAGTCGAGGATCGTCTCCCGCTCTCGGAACGTGTGCATGAACGCGCTGGCGCCGCCGCCGAGCGCGCCGCCCATGTCCATCGCGAAGGTGCCGAGCCAGAGGAGGTGGCTGCCCACCCGCTGCATCTCCGCGCCGAGGGTGCGGAGGTACTGGCTGCGCCGAGGCACCTCCACCGCGTTGAGCTGCTCGAACGCCATGTTCACCGCGAGCTCATTGATGTACGGCGAGACGTAGTCGTTCTTGTCCACGATCGGGGGGATCTGGACGTAGGTGAGCTTCTCGCAGAGCTTCTCGACGCCGCGATGGAGGTAGCCCGGGTACGGCACGGCCTTTACGCACACCTCCCCGTCCAACCAGAGCTTCACCCGGAACACCCCGTGCGTGGAGGGGTGCTGCGGCCCGAGGTTCATCACCATCAGGTCGCCTTCAGGATCATACGTCTCAGGGTCGAGGTAGGGGTCGGCCCAGGGGCGCACCACGGTGGGCACCGGGCCGGCCGGCGCCTCGTGCGCCTCTTCGGAGTGGGCTACCGCCATGGGTGGTGCCTCGTGTCGATCGCGTAGTCGCGGCGGAGGGGGTGACCCTCCCAGTCCTCGGGCAGCATGATGCGCCGGAGATCGGGATGGTCGGCGAAGACGGTGCCGACGAGGTCGTACTGCTCCCGCTCCTGCCAGTCGGCTCCGGCGAAGACCCCGCACAACGACGGGGTGGACTCGCCGGTGGGGACCCACACGCGGAACGCGACCTCATCCCTCGGGAGGCGGCGCAGCCGGTACTCCACGACCGTGCGGTCGGGATCGGCGTCGGTGGCGGGGTAGTGCGCGGCGGCGCAATACGAGAAGTACTCAAACCCGATGCCCTTGAGCGAGCGGGCGAGCTCGACCACCCGGGAGCGATCCACCGTGAGGGGATCAGCCGGCTCCAGGTCGAAGCCCTCACGGAGCAACGAGGCGAGATCGTCGGGGGTGCTCATGACTTGTCCCCCGAGCGGAGCATGCCGCCGCCGGGATCGAGGTTCATCACGGCGTCGAGCTGCGCTTCGTCGAGCGACGCTTCGCGGCGGGGATCGCCGATGCGGGGGAGGTTCGGCGAGCGGAGCCCCGGGGTGTCGGGGCGGAGCTCGGGGTCGGTCCACTCGCCGTTCCGCTTGGCCCGGATCTTCTCCTGGAGGCGGCGGAGCCCGGCGAACAGCTGGTCGGGGTTGGGCGGACAGCCGGGGACGTACACGTCGATCGGCATGAAGGTGTCGACCCCGGGGACGACGCTGTAGATGTCCCGGTAGAAATCCCCAGAGATCGCGCACGACCCCATGGCGATCGCCCATTTGGGCTCGGGCATCTGATCCCACAACTTCTTTACGCGCGGCGCCATCTTCACCGTGATGGTGCCGGCGATGACCATCACGTCGGACTGCCGTGGGGTTCCGCGAGGGATCGACCCGATCTGATCGAGGTCGAACCTACCGCTTGACGCGGCCATGAACTCGATTCCGCAACAGCTGGTGGCCATCGGGAAGATGAACAGCGAATTCGACGATCCCCACGTGAGCAGCTGATCTGCCGTGGTGAGGCCGAGGGAGAGCCCCGGCATCTTCTCGAGGAAGCTGTAGATCGGGTGGTGGAAGGCCTGCCCGCTCTCGTCTACTGCCATGTGAGGGCTCCCTTGCGCACCGCGTAGCCCCAGCCGAGCAGCAGCACGCCGACGAACAGGCCCATCTCGACGAGGAGCAACCCCCCGCCTCGCGGACCGAGATTGAGCGCCCAGGGCAGGATGAACGCCGTCTCCACATCGAAGACCACGAACATCAGCGCCACGACGTAGTACCGCGGATGGAACCGCACCCACGCCGAGCCCTCGGGCTCCTCTCCACATTCATAGGTGAGGTCTCGGCTTGGGGGCTTCGACCTCGCTTTCACTCCGAACACCCGCGCCGCCATCAGCGTGCCGACCGCCACGACGGCGGCGACGAGGACGAATGCGAGCGCAGCGCTCCACTGCGGCGACATTGGGAGGCTCCCGGGGGATTGTGTGAGCGGCCCTACGGCTAACCCGCCCGGGCAGCGCCGCCACGCTTCCCGAGGCTCAGTGGTGCGGGCTGATGGCCCCGACCTCGGCGTGGCACGACCCGCACGCGGCGACCACCTGACCGAAGGCCTCACCGCGCGCCACGCGGTCACTCGCCGCCTTTGCAGCCCCACTCTGCTCCTTCAGCGTGACCAGCGCAGCGCTTGCGGCCGGCCCCGGCATCCCCACGGCATAGCCAGCGGCATCGGTCGGCAACGAGGAGAGCGCACCCGCCCCGGCGGACCACGCCGCGTCGGAGTTGGCGATGAGCCCGGTCCACATCGAATTGATGGCCCACGTGGACAGGTCGGCGTGGCCCTTGGGCGCGGCCGGGCGGGTGGACGTGACCTGGGACAGCGGCGCCTTCAGCGACTCGTGGCAGCCGGCGCACGCGGCGCCTTCCCGCCCGACCGCGAGGCCGTACTCCTTCACGGTGTATCCCTGGTACCCGGCCCGGGCGGCGCTGTGGAGCGCCTCAACCCACACGCGCCCCGAGTCCATGAGCGGCTCGGGCTCCTCGTGGTTGGCCATCCAGGAGAGCTGCTCGCGGGCGACCGAGACGTTGCCGTGGATCACCGAGTCGCGCGTGATGATCGCGCTTGCGAGGTGCTGAGACATGTGCAGGCGGACCACCTCCCCCATGGAGGGGACGGGCGGGGCCGGAGGCGGCGCGGCCGGCTTGGCGTCGGCGGAAGGCACGGGGAAGCAGGCGAGCAGCAGGACCAGCATGACGACTCCAGGGTACGACGACGCCCTCAAGATAAGCACGCCTCCCCGCGAGAGGAGACGCCCGTCCGGCGTCGGTCGGAAAGCCGATACCTGCTAACCGGGCGTGCGACGCGACGGCGCGCCCGTGACCGCTCGGGACCTCACAATCCCCGCTCCGGTCCCTCCGTTGAAAATCTCACACACCCGTGCAAAATCGCACGAGCGAGATCGCCCACGCTCCGGAGAAGCTGAGCCCAGGGGCGATCCCCCACCTTGGCGGCGGGTGGCAGGGTTCTTGCACCCAGGCCGCTGCCGCACGCAAGGAGCCCGGATGACCCCCCGTTGGAGCACCCTCGATGGCAACGAGGCCGCGGCCTCCGTCGCGCATCGTGTCCACGATGTGATCGCGATCTACCCGATCACGCCTTCTTCCTCCATGGGCGAGCTCTGCGACGAGTGGGCGTCCAAGGGCAAGCGCAACCTCTGGGGCGCGATCCCCCAGGTGGTGGAGATGCAGTCCGAAGCCGGCGCCGCCGGTGCCGTTCACGGCGCGCTCCAAGCAGGCGCGGTGGCGACGACGTTCACGGCCAGTCAGGGCCTGCTCCTGATGATCCCGGACATGTTCAAGATCGCCGGCGAGCTCGTGCCGTACTGCATGCACGTGGCCGCGCGAACCATCGCCACACACGCCCTCTCCATCTTCGGCGATCACTCCGACGTGATGACCTGCCGCACCACCGGCTTCGCGATGCTCGCGAGCGCCTCGGTGCAGGAGGCCCACGACCTCGCGATGGTGGCGTACATGGCGAGCTTCCGCTCGCGGGTGCCCTTCCTCCACTTCTTCGACGGCTTCCGCACCTCCCACGAGGTGGCGAAGGTCCAACTGCTGAGCGACGACGAGCTCCGCTCGCTCCTTCCCGTCAAGGAGATCGCGGCCTTCAAGGCACGTGCGCTCTCTCCCGAGAACCCCGTCATCCGCGGCACCGCCCAGAACCCCGACACCTTCTTCCAGGCGCGCGAGGCCTGCAACCCGTTCTACGCCGCCTGCGCCGACCACGTGGTCGATGCGATGGCCGACTTCGCGAAGCTCACCGGCCGGCACTACGCCCCGTTCGAGTACATCGGCGCGGAGGACGCCGAGCGCGTCGTGGTGCTCATGGGCTCCGGCACGGAGACGGTCGAAGAGACCGTGAACTGGATGAACGCCCGCGGCGAGAAGGTGGGCATGGTGCACGTGCGGCTGTACCGCCCGTTCGACGCCGCCCGGTTCCTCGACTGCCTGCCCGAGAGCGTGAAGTCCGTCGGCGTGCTCGACCGCACCAAGGAGCCCGGTGCGCTCGGCGAGCCGCTCTACCAGGACGTGCTCACCGCCTTCGCGGAGGCGGCCGGCTCGCTCCGCCACCCGTTCCCGAAGATCGTGGGCGGGCGCTACGGCCTCTCCTCCAAGGAGTTCACCCCGGGGATGGTGGCCGCGATCTTCGCCGAGCTCGGCAAGGTCAAGCCGAAGAACCACTTCACGATCGGCATCCACGACGACGTGAGCGGCACCTCGCTCGAGTGGGACAACGACCTCGACATCGAGGCCGCCGACGTCCAGCGCGCCGTGTTCTACGGCCTCGGGTCCGACGGCACGGTCGGCGCCAACAAGAACAGCATCAAGATCCTCGGCGAACAAGACGGGATCTACGCCCAGGGCTACTTCGTCTACGACAGCAAGAAGTCGGGCACCGTCACCACCAGCCACCTGCGCTTCGGCCCGCGCCCGGTCCACGCACCGTGGCTCATCCGCAACGCCGGCTTCGTCGCCTGCCACCAGTACGGCTTCGTGGAGCGCCTCGACGTGGTGGAGTTTGCCGCCGAAGGCGCCGTCTTCCTGCTCAACAGCCCCCACGCCCCCGACGTGGCGTTCGACAAGCTCCCCAAGGAGCTCCAGGAGTCGATCCTCGCCAAGAAGCTCCGCTTCTTCGTGATCGACGCGTGGAAGGTCGCCCAGGCCACCGGCATGGGAAGCCGCATCAACACCATCATGCAGACGTGCTGGTTCGCGATCTCCGGGGTGCTCCCCCGCGAAAAGGCGATCGCGTCGATCAAGAAGGCGATCGAGAAGACCTACGCCCGCCGCGGCGCCGAGGTCATCGCCAAGAACCACGCCGCGGTGGACGCGACGCTCGCCTCCCTCTTCGAGGTCACGCTGCCGACGGCCGCGTCCTCCACCCGCCACCGCCTCCCCGGCGTGGTCGCCGGCGCGCCCGACTTCGTGCAGCGGGTCACCCGCCAGATGATCGAGGGCCAGGGCGACCTTCTCCCCGTCTCCGCCTTCCCGGTGGACGGCACCTACCCCACCGGCACCGCCCGGTGGGAGAAACGAAACCTCGCCCAGCAGATCCCCATCTGGGACCAGGCGATCTGCATCCAGTGCAACAAGTGTGCGATGGTCTGCCCCCACGCGGCCATCCGCGTGAAGGTGTACGACCCCGGCTCGCTCGACGGCGCCCCCGCCGGCTTCAAGTCCGTGCCCGCGAAGGGCCCGGAGTTCGCGGGCAAGCGGTACACCGTGCAGGTCGCGCCCGAAGACTGCACCGGCTGCGCGGTGTGCGTGGCGGTCTGCCCCGCGAAGGACAAGAGCAACCCCCGGCACAAGTCGATCGACATGCTCTCGCAGGCCGATCACGTGGACGTGGAGCGCGAGGCGTTCAGCCACTTCCTCGCGATCCCCGACATCGACCGCGCCACGCTGAAGGTCGATGTCCGCTCCGCCCAGCTCCTCCCGCCGCTCTTCGAGTTCTCCGGGGCGTGCTCCGGCTGCGGCGAGACGCCCTACGTCAAGCTCCTCACCCAGCTCGTCGGCGACCACCTCCTCATCGCCAACGCCACCGGTTGCTCCTCGATCTATGGCGGCAACCTGCCGACCACGCCCTACTGCACCGACCAGACCGGCCGCGGTCCGGCGTGGGCCAACTCGCTCTTCGAGGACAACGCCGAGTTCGGCCTCGGGATGCGCCTGGCGGTGGACCAGCACGCGGTAAACGCGGAGCTCCTGCTCAAGAAGCTGGCCGCGAAGGTCGGCGAGGAGCTGGTGACCGGCATCGTCGCCGCGGACCAGACCAGCGCCGCCGGCATCGCCGCCCAGCGGGAGCGGATCGTCGCCCTGCGCCGCGCCCTCGCGGCCGACGGCGGCCCGGAGGCCCGCGCGCTCGACGCCGTGGCCGACTGGCTCGTGCGCCGCAGCGTGTGGCTCGTCGGCGGCGACGGCTGGGCCTACGACATCGGCTTCGGCGGCCTCGACCACGTGCTCGCCAGCGGCCGGGACCTCAACGTCCTGGTGCTCGACACCGAGGTGTACTCCAACACCGGCGGCCAGCAGTCCAAGGCGACGCCGCTCGGCGCCACCGCCAAGTTCGCGATGGCCGGCAAGAAGACCGGCAAGAAGGACCTGGGGATGATGGCGATGACCTACGGCAACGTGTACGTGGCCCGGGTCGCGATGGGCGCCAAGGACGCGCAGACGGTCAAGGCGTTCCAGGAGGCGGAATCCTGGCATGGCACCTCGCTCATCATCGCGTACAGCCACTGCATCGCCCACGGCTACGACCTCGTCCACGGGCTCGACCAGCAGAAGGCCGCCGTGGAGACCGGCTACTGGCCGCTCTACCGCTTCGATCCTCGCAACGTAGAGCGCGGCGAGCCCGCCCTGAAGCTCGACAGCGCCGCCCCCAAGGGCGACCTCGGCAAGTTCATGCTCGCCGAGACCCGGTTCCGCGCCGCCGAACAGCAGGACCCCGAGCATTACCCGGCCGTCATCCGCCACGCCGAAGCCGACATCAAGTCCCACTTCGCCCTGCTTTCCGCCCTCGCCAACGTGCCCGGCAAGGAGACCACCTGATGGACCTCTCCACGAAGTGGCTCGGCCTCGAGCTGGCCCACCCCCTCGTCGCGGGGGCCTCCCCGCTCGGACACCACGTCGAGAGCGTGAAGCGCCTCGAAGGCGCCGGCGCCGCGGCGATCGTGCTGCACTCGCTCTTCGAGGAGCAGATCCGTCGGGAGACCGACGCCACCTGGAGCGCGGTGGAGGGCTCGGCGAACAACAGCGCCGAGGCGCTCTCCTACTTCCCCGATCCTTCGGAGTTCGACACGGGGGCGGCCGCCTACCTGCGGCTGGTGGAGAAGGCCCGGGCGGCGCTCACGGTGCCGCTGGTCGCTTCGCTCAACGGCGCGAGCAACGCCGGCTGGGTGAAGTACGCGCACCAGATGGAGACGGCGGGCGCCTCGGCGCTCGAGCTCAACATCTACTTCCTGGCCACCGACGCGGACGACACCCCGAGCGCCGTCGAGGACCGGGTGGTCGACATCGCGGCAGCGGTCACCAGCACCGTGAAGGTGCCGGTGTCGGTGAAGCTCTCGCCGTTCCACTCCAGCGTGCCGCACCTCGTGCGTCGGCTCGCGGCGGCGGGCGCGAAGGGCGTCACGCTGTTCAACCGGTTCTACCAGCCGGACATCGACATCGAGCACCTGGAGACCGTGCCGAAGCTGGTGCTGTCGGAGTCCTCCGATCTGCTCCTCCGCCTGCGCTGGCTGGCATTGCTCTACGGGCGCACCCCGCTCTCGCTCGCGGCCACCGGCGGCGTTCACCGCCCCGAAGACGCCGTGAAGGCGATCATGGCCGGCGCAGACGTGGTGCAGACCGCCTCGGCGCTGCTCAAGCACGGCCCCGGCTACCTCCAGACCCTGCGCGACGGCTTCGATGCGTGGTTCCGGGAGCACGACTACGAATCCGTGGCCCAGGCGCGCGGCAGCATGAGCCTGCTCCGCTGCCCCGATCCGGCCGCCTACGAACGCGCCAACTACGCACGCATCCTCCAGACCTGGCGCGCGTAGCCGCCGTCGGGGATACCTGTCGCCTCCCGGAGCCGCCCATGCAGCCGCACTCGCCCCCCGACCGCATCCGTCAGGCCGTCGCCGCCACCGGCTACATCGAAGATCACGCCTTGGCCCTGGCGATCGTGAAACAGCTCAACGAGGCACCCACCGCGTACGACGCGGTCGAGGCGGGCCGGAAGGCCCAGGCGTTCCTCACGGTCCACATGGCCGAGGAGGAGGCGAACGACGGCGTGTTCCACTGGCTGGTGGCGCTCAATTCTTCGTTGGCCGACGAGGTGGCGAGGCTGGTGGAGCAGCACGGCGAGGTGCGCGAGGCGCTCAAGGCGCTGCTCGGCGCCCACGAAGGCAACGCCGTGGAGCTCGCCCGGCAGCTCGCGGAGCTGCTCGAAGAGCACGAAGCCGCGGAGCGGGCGGCGCTCGATCGGGCGTTGCAGCGGGGGTAGTCGCCTCCGGCCGCCCGATGTCGCTCAGGACAGCCAGGGCGCCAGACCGGCGTCGGCGAGCCGAGCACCGGGGTCAGGCGCCGGCGGGCTCCGCCCGCCGCGGACGGTCGCGCTTCGAGCCACCGCCCCGGCAGCCAGGGCGCGGGGGGGCGTAGCGGGGGGGCCTTGGCCCCCCTGCCCCATGAAAACCACCCTTGCTCTTGGCGTTACTGCCCGCTCTCTCGGCGGCGCCTCGCAGCGGCGAAACCGACCGCCAGGAGCCCGAAGAGCCCCGCGGCGTCGCCGCCGGTGGCGCAGTCGCAGCCCTCCCAGGGGGGCGGCTCGCCGTCGCCGAGCTGGTTGAAGCCGGGGAGCGGCGTGGCATAGTTGCGCGTACGACGCGGATCGTGGCCGTTGGTGATCCAGCCCGCGGCGCCGCTGGTCGCGCCGTCCGTGTGCCAGGCGAAGAGCCAGCCCGCGCGCGTGGCCACGACGACCTCCAGGAGCCCGTCGCCGTCGAGATCGCCGACGGTGGGGGCCGCGATCATCCAGTGGCCGGTGAGCTTCGGCCAACCCGGAGGTTCGTCGCCCTCGGCGTTCCACGCATGGAGCACGAAGCCGCCGGAGCCCTCCACGGCCTCCATGCGCCCGTCGCCATCCAGGTCGACGATGGCGGGGTTCTGGAAGAACTGGAGGTCCTCCATCTGCCGCGGGAAGCCCGGAAGGAACGTACCATCCACGCCGCTCCACGCCCCGAGCGCGTGATCGAAGTCGATGCGCTCACCGTCACGCTCGGCCGCGAGCGCGTAGTCGATGCCAGCGCCGCCGTTGACGAGGTCGGGGATGCCGTCGCCGTCGAGGTCGCCGATGGACGGCGAGTTCATCAGCGGGAACGTGCTCAAATCCGTGAGGTTGCTGCGCTCGCCATACCCGGACCGGGACTTGTCGGCGAGCCAGACCTCCTCGCCCTTCGCGTCGAGCACGGTCACGTCGCCGGCGAGGCCGTGGGTGACGATCTCCGGCGTCGAATCTCCGGTGAGGTCCACCAGGGCGGCGCTGTTGGGCACCCCCTGGCCGACCATGGGGAGCACGTCGACGTAGAGCCCGAAGAGCCGGCGCGGCCAGCCCGGAAGGTACGCGCCGGTACCGGACACCGCGTAGAGCACGGCGTGGGAGTCGTCGAGGGTCTCGTTCGTGCCGATGACGATGTCGTCGCGGCCGTCGCCGTCCAGATCGCCGAGCGCGGGCGACGCGACGATGCGGCGGGCGTTGAGCGGCGTGTCGGGCCAGGCGAGGCGTACGGGGAAGCCGCTGGCGTAGGTGCCATCCGCCTTCCAGGCATGGAGGAACTGGTCACCGCCGCCGATGACGATCTCCAGCGCGCCGTCGCCATCCACGTCGCCGAGGGCGGGCGTGGAGAAGAACGCATCCGCGAGGCTGTCGTCCTCCACCACGGCGGGGATGGTGGTTCCCCGGACCGGGAAGCCGGCGCGCTCGGTCCCGTCCACCTCGTAGACGTGAAGCGCGCCCCGGAAGGTCGCGACCACGATCTCCAGGGTGCCGTCGCCGTCGAGGTCGCCGACCGCGGGCGAAGCGGTGACGGGCGCATAGGCCTCGCCCCCGAGGGCGGCCCAGGTGGCGGAGGCGAGGTGGTTCGCGGGGTTGGCGGCGTCGGTCTCCGCGAGGGCCTCGGTGTGGACCGGCCAGCCGGGCAGCTCGGAGCCATCGACTTCCAGCGCGTGCACGAAGCCGTCGCTCCCGGCCACGATGAGCTCGCCGCGGTGGTCGCCGTCGAGGTCCACGATCACCGGAGACGCCTCCATCGAGCTGCCGAGATCGAGGGGGAAGCCGTCCACGAGGTCGGGGTCGGCGTCGAGGTAGACGGACATCCGCGCCACCGTCTGGTGGCCGGCGGCGTCGGTGGCGGTGAGTCGGAGCTGGAGCGTGTTGGTGTTGACCGTCTCCTCCCGGTCCACCGGGGTGGCGCCCTTGGGGTGGTCGGCGATGGGCTGCCAGACGTCCGGCAGGGCGAAGCTGCCGAGCTCTCCGTCGGCGGCGCCCGTCCCCGTCGCCACCTCGGTCCAGTCGGTGGGCTCCAGGCCGATGCCCCAGGCGAGGCTCCAGCCGGTGACGGTGCTGGTGCGGCTGGCCACCTTCCCGGCGACCGTGAGCGCGGGGGCGCCGGTGGGATCGAGCACGTCGAACCAGCCCGGGGAGGTGATCTCGGCGGTGACCGGCGCGTCGCCCGCCGCCGCGGCGAGCACGGAGGTCTCCGCGTTGATCCGGCCCCAGCCGCTCCACGCATCCCAGCCCGGCTTCGTGGGCCAGCGGGTGGGATCGTCGGGCAGCGCGATGTCGTCCGCCGTGGTGCTCAAGAGCGCGTGCAGCTCCGCGGGACTCGGCGTCCAACCCGCGTCCCGGGCGGCGCTGGTGATGAGGCCGGTCACCCCCGCGGTGACGCCGGTGGCGCCGCTGGAGCAGTCGTCGCTCGACGCGCTCCCGTCCAGCCGCACGCCGTGGTTCGTGCAGTTGCTGTAGGCGACGTAGCTGTCGGACTCCGAGGGTTCGTCGCCGTTGAAGCGGACGGCGTGCACGTAGAAGGTGTGGGCGGCCATGCCGGGCGGGTTCGGGTGGTAGGCGGTCTCGTCGGCCGCGGAGCCGATGACCATCAGCCCCTGGTCCCACGCGCGATCCACCACCTGCTCCACCCAGGCCGGCTGTTGCACCGCGCCGACCGCCACCGCCGCGACGTCCGCGCCGGAGTCGATGGCGAAGGCGAGACCGGAGCCGAACGCGGAGCCGTCCACCACGAAGCTGTCGCCGACGCGGATGGGGAGCACCGTGCAGCTCGGGCAGGTGCCGATGTCCCCACCGTCGCCGCCTTCAGCCGCGGAGTCCCGCGAGATCCCGGTGCCGTGGCCATAGCGCACGTCATCGTAGGGATCGTTGTCATTCCACAGAAAATCCCAGCCGCAGACATCGTCGATGTAGCCGTTCCCGTCGTCATCCACGCCGTCGGAGAAGGTGGCGATGAGGTCGCTGGGGTCGAGGAAGCCGTCGGCGACGTCGTCGCCGGCGTCCACGCGCACGCGCGAGTCGCCGGCCCAGTCGGCGAGGGTCACCGCGCCGTCGCCGTTGGCGTCCGCGGTCATCGCGCCCTCCGGGAGCGGCAGCTCCGCCCCGTTGAGCGCCCACTTCTGCAAAAGCTGTCCTTCGTCCCACTTCACCCCGGAGTCGAGCACCGCGATGGTCACGTCCGGGCGGCCGGTGGTGACCCGGAAGGCCCGGTCGACCGACATGCCCGTGCCCGCCATCGCCGCCTCAGCCGACTCGCCGGGCTGCGTCCAGCTCGCCGGATAGTAGCTGAGGAACTTCCAGTTGCCGTCCAGCTCTGGCGGGCAGAGGTCGGGGCGGTCGGGCTCGCCGCACTCGGGGTACGTCGGGAGCGGGAAGGCGGCGAAGGCGAGGGGGAGGCCGAGGAGCAGCATGCGGGCGCGGGTATCTGACGGCCGGCCGCCGGGATAGGCCCGCGGGGATGGAACCTGTCCCCGTCGCCGTCGGCGCGCTGTACGTGGCCCTCGGCGGCGCCTTGGGCTCGGTGGGGCGGTACCTCGTGGGCGTGGCCGTGCAGAACGCGGCCCGGCCCGGGTGGATCGCCACCCTCCTCGTCAACGTCCTCGGCGCGTTCGTGATGGGGGTGCTCCTCGGTGTCGCGCCGCCCCGGCGCACCACCCTCCTCCTCGGCACCGGCATTCTCGGCGGATTCACCACGTTCTCCACGCTCACGGCGGATGTGGGGATGCTCTTCGGCCCGCTCGGAGACTGGCGCGGCCTCGCCTATGCCTTCGGGAGCGTCACCCTGGGGGTTGGGGCGTTCTATGTAGGAAGGGCCGCTGGAGCGGCGCTGGGGGGGTGACCCAGGATAGAAGCGGTCATGCCCTCACAGCCTGCGATTGTCCTCCCGCCCGCCCCCGCCGGTCACGCGCTGACGATCCGGCTCACCGCGGCCACCCAAGCCAAGCCGTTGCTTCGTGCGCTCGCCGCGCTGGACCTCGGGGACGATCTGGCGGTCGGCTTCGGCTGGCCGTTCGTGCAGGCGCTCAGCGCGAAGATCGAGGGGCTCCGCGCCTTCCCGGTCTACACCACCCCTGAGGGTCCCCTCCCCGCCACCCAGGCGGACGTCTGGGTGTACGTCCGCGCCACGGATCCCGGCACGGCCCTCGCCGAGCTGCTCTCGCTCACCCGCCAGCTCCCCGGCGGGCTCGACTTCGTGGAGGATCAACCCGTCTTCACCTACGCCGGCGGCCGGGACCTCACCGGCTACGAAGACGGCACCGAGAACCCCAAGGCCGACGCGGCGCTGGCCGCCGCCTTCGTCGCCGACGGGCCGCTCGCCGGCTCGAGCTTCGTCGCCGCCCAGCGTTGGGTCCACGACCTCGTGCGGTTTGCCGGGATGCCCGGCCCCGAGCAGGACGCCACCATCGGCCGCGCGCGCAAGGACAACGCGGAGCTCACCGAAGCGCCGCCCTCCGCGCACGTCAAGCGCACCGCCCAGGAGTCCTACGATCCGCCCGCGTTCATGCTCCGGCGTTCGATGCCGTACGGCACCGCGAAGGAGCAGGGCCTCTACTTCGTGGCCTACGGCGCCGACCTCGATCGCTTCGAGCGGGTGATGCGGCGCATGTGCGGCGAGGAGGACGGCACGGTGGACGCCCTCTTCCGCTTCTCGCGTCCGGTCACCGGCGGCTACTACTGGTGCCCCGCGGTCGCGGACGGGAAGCTCGACCTCCGCCCGATGCTCCCCACCGGGGTGGACGGCCTCCCCGACGTCGAGGTCCCCGCGTCGTGAGCCCGCCTGCCGCGCACTTCGCGGTCGAGGACAACCTCTCGTTCCTCGGCCGGGTCCCCGACGGGCACATCCAGCTCGTCGTCACCTCGCCGCCGTACAACATCGGCAAGGCGTACGAGCGGCGCACGTCGTTGGATCGCTACATCGAGGGCCAACGCCAGGTGATCGCGGAGTGTGTCCGGGTGCTCTCGCCCCGCGGGAGCATCGTCTGGCAGGTGGGCCACCACGTCGACGACGGCGAGGTGGTGCCGCTCGACATCGTGCTGTACCCGCTCTTCAAGGATCATGGGTTGAAGCTTCGGAACCGCGTGGTGTGGCACTTCGAGCACGGGCTGCACTGCTCCAACCGGCTGAGCGGCCGCCACGAGACCCTCCTCTGGTTCACTCGGGACGGGGACTACACCTTCCACCTCGACCCCATCCGGGTCCCCCAGAAGTACCCCGGGAAGAAGCACTACAAGGGTCCGAACCGCGGCCAGCTCTCTGGCAATCCGCTTGGCAAGAACCCAGGGGACGTCTGGGTGATCCCCAACGTGAAGCACAACCACGTCGAGAAGACCGCGCACCCCTGCCAGTTCCCGGTGGAGCTCGTCGAGCGCCTCGTGCTCTCGCTCACCGAGCCCGGCGATCGGGTGCTGGACCCCTACATGGGCGTCGGCAGCTCGCTCGTCGCCGCGATCGCCAACGGCCGCGAAGCCTGGGGCTGCGACACCGACCCGGGGTACGTCCGGATCGCCGAGGAGCGCCTCGCCGCGCTGGCGGCGGGTACGCTGCGCACACGGCCCCGCGGCCGGGACGTCTACGCACCAACGCCCTGAGCCCGCCTCGCCGTCGCTGCCGGCCGGCCCTGCTCAAGTTGGCCGCTACGCGGCCGATGCTGGCCCACACCCCGTTGCGTCCGTGGACGCCAGGGTGTACCCTTCGCCACAACGGGAGCCCCCTGATGATCCTCGGCCGCACCTCGCTTCGCACCGCCCTGTTCGGCCTCCTCGCGCTCGCCGCGTGGGGCTGCACCACCGAGCCCACCTCCTCCGAGTCGGGCGGCGGCGACGCCGACACCGCGATGGAAGGCGTCGAACTCTGCGACAACGACGTCGACGACGACGACGACGGGGATGTCGACTGCGACGACGCCGACTGCGCGGCCGACGCCGCCTGCGGCGCCGCGAAGGAGACCGACTGCGCCAACGACGTCGACGACGACGGCGACAGCCTCAAGGACTGCGACGACGTGGACTGCTTCGCCACCGAAGCGTGCGGCGGCGCCAGCGCCGAGACGATCTGCGACGACGACATCGACGGCGACAGCGACGGCAAGACCGACTGCGCGGACACCGACTGCGCGGCGGACCCCGCCTGTCAGGTCGCCTCCCCCGAGACCGCCTGCGCCGACCTCAACGACAACGACGGCGACTCCCTGGTGGACTGCCAGGACCCCGACTGCGCCGCGGACCCCGCCTGCTCCGGCGGCGGCGCCGAGACCGCCTGCGCCGACCTCGCCGACAACGACGCCGACACGCTCGTCGACTGCGCCGACCCTGACTGTGCCTCCAGCCCCGACTGCGCGGCGGGCGGCGAGATCTGCGACAACGGCTCCGACGACGACGCCGACGGCGCGATCGACTGCCTCGACTCCGATTGCTCCGCCGACCCGGCGTGCGGCGTCGGCCCCGGCGAAGCCTGCCTCGACGGCGTGGACAACGACGCCGACGGCCTCGCCGACTGCGACGACCCCGACTGCGTGACCGACCCGGCGTGCGGCGGCACGGGCACCGCGGAGGCGTGCAACGACGCCACCGACAACGACGGCGATGGCCTGGTCGACTGTGTGGACCCCGACTGCTCGGCCGATCCCGCCTGCACCATCAGCGGGGAGACGGCGTGCGTGGACGGAGCCGACAACGACGGCGACACGCTCGTCGACTGTGCCGATCCGGACTGCGGCGCCGACCCGGCCTGCGGCGGCGGCGGCGGCACCTCCGAGACCGCCTGCAACGACGCCGCGGACAACGACAGCGACGGCTACGTCGACTGCACGGACTCCGACTGCTTCAGCGATCCCGCCTGCAGCGGCGTCGGCGGCGCGGAGACGGCGTGCGTGGACGGCGCCGACAACGACGGCGACGGCGCGATCGACTGCGCGGATTCGGACTGCGCCACCGACCCGAGCTGCGGTGGCGGCGGCGGCACCTCCGAGACCGCGTGCGTGGACGGCGCGGACAACGACGCCGACGGCGCGATCGACTGCGCGGACTCCGATTGCGCCAGCGACCCGAGCTGCGGCGGCGGCGGGGGCACCTCCGAGACCGCCTGCGTGGACGGCGCGGACAACGACGCCGACGGCGCGATCGACTGCGCGGACACCGACTGCGCCACCGACCCGAGCTGCGGCGGCGGCGGCAGCGGCGAGTTCATCTGCACCGACGGCATCGACGATGAAGGCGACGGCCTCACCGATTGTGCCGACCCCGACTGCTTCCCGGACGTCGCCTGCGGCGGTTCGGGCACCAGCGGCGAGACCGCGTGCGCCGACGGCCTCGACAACGACAGCGACACGTTCACCGACTGCTCCGACCCTGACTGCGCGGCGGACGTGTCCTGCAGCGGCGGTGGGAGCGGCGAGACCGCCTGCGTCGACGGCGCCGACAACGACGCCGACGGCCTTGTCGACTGCGCCGATCCGGACTGCAGCGGCGACGCGGCCTGCGCGGGCGGGACCGGCGGCGTGGAGGTCTGCGCCGACGGCGTGGACAACGACGGCGACGGCGCCATGGACTGCGCGGACAGCGACTGCGCGCTCGATCCCTCGTGCGGCGGTCACCGCATCGAAGGCGCCTGTTCGGACGCCTTCGACAACGACGGCGACGGCACCACGGACTGTGCGGACTCCGACTGCGCCGGCGTCTCGCCCTGCCCGTAGCCGTGCGCCACTTCGAGCAGGTCCACGCCGTCTACTTCGACGACCTGGACGCCTTCCAGATCCTCCACAACGCCCGGTACCTGCTCATGTTCGAGCGGACCATCGGCGCGTTCTGGCAGCGGCTTGGCTGGGGTGGCACCCTCGACGCGCAGAAGAACCCCGACCAGTTCCACGTGGTGCGTTCGAACGTGGTGGAGTACCACCGGGCCTTCCACGGCACCGGCGACGTCCGGGTGCGCGTTTCGGTGGAAAAGCTTGGGACGACCTCCCTGACCTTCGCCGTACGCATCCTCCCGATGGACCAGGACGTGCCCCACGCGACCGGCACGCGCACGGTGGTGCGCGTGGACCCGGTCACGTTCCGGCCCCTCCCCTGGACCCCGGCGTTCCGCGAGCGTATGGAGCCCTGGCTCCGTCGCGACGGATAGCGTGGGCGCGGCCCTCCGCATCGCCGTCATCGTGCTCCCCACGATCGTGGTGTGGGAGCTCATCCGGTGGTTCGCATGGCGTAAGCTCCGTGAACGCTGGCAACGCAGCATCGGCGAGTGGATGCGTCGTCACGACGTTCACCTCGAACACTTCCGCTTCATCGACCGCGTGTGGGTGCGGCAGACCCTGCTCCAGGACCCCGACCTCGACCGGGCCGCCGCCGATCGTGCCCACGACCTCGGGGAGACCGTGGGCCAGGTGCGCGCCCGGATGGAGCAGTGGCTCGACGAGATCGTCCCCGTCTTCAACCTCTTCTCGTACTACAAGCTCGGCGGCGGCGTCGCGACGACGGCGGTGCGACTGGTGTACGAGCTGGTCTTCGACCGCGACGGGCTGGATGCGGCGCGGCGGGCAGTGCCGGCCGGCGCGGTGACCGTCTACGTCGCAAACCACAGGAGTAACGCTGACTATGTCGTACTCAGCGTGGGCGCGATGAAGCAGGTCGCGCTGAGCTACGCGGTGGGCGAGTGGGCCCGCGTCTGGCCCCTGGACGCGCTGTTTCGCAGCTTCGGCAGCTACCTCATCCGCCGCGGCGAGCGCGACCCGCTCTACCACCGGGTGCTCAGCCGCTACCTCCAGCTCGTCGCCGGTCGGGGGCTCACGACCGCGTTCTTCCTGGAGGGTGCGCTCAGCCGGGATGGCGGCTTCCGCGTCCCCAAGATCGGGCTGCTCGACTATGTCGTGGGGGTGCTCGAAGCGGACCCCGAGCGGGAGATCGTGTTCATCCCCGTCGGCATCAACTTCGACCGCGTGCTCGAAGACCGCAACCTCGTGCGCGAGACCGCGGACGCGCCCCCGCCCCGCGCCCTGGACAAGGCCCGCTCCTTCTTCGGCATGCTCCGCGCGGCGCCGCGCATGCTCCTCGGCCTCTTCGGCCCGGCCTGGCTCGCCGCGCACCGCCGGTACGGCTACGCCTCGGTGCAGTTCGGGGCGGCGATCCCGGTTCGTTCACTGATGCCCGACGCGGCGGAAGTCGCCCGCCTCCCCCGCAAGGCTCGCTTCGCCCGGATGGCCCGACTGGCCGACCAGCTCCTCGACGCAGTCGCCGCCGTCGTGCCGGCCACGCCGGTGTCCCTGGTGTGCCGGGCGTTGGTGGCTGGAGAAGCCGACGTGCCCGGGGTGCGGCGCCACGTACGGGAGGAGATCGCGGAGCTCCGCGGCGCAGGGCGACGGATCGCCGCCGGGCGCGCCTTCGCCAGCATCCGGCGCGCGAGGAAGAACGCCGCGGACACCCACGCGGAGCTCGACGATCACATCGTTGATGCCGAGGAGGCGGAGCGGGTGGTGGACCTCGCGCTGTCCCTGCTGCGTCGCCGGCGCCTCGTCACCACCCGCGAGGGGCGCGTCCTCGTCGCGGAGCGAGACTGGCCGCTCGTCCGCTACTACGCGCGTTCGCTTGACGCGCCGAAGCTCCGCGCGGCCGACGGTCCGGGCGGGTGACCGCCCTCCGGGTGGATAGGTTCCCCACGTGACGCCGGGTCCGGTCCGCAACGCCCTCCTCCTCCTGCTGCTGGTGGTGGGCCTCGGCGTCACCGGGTTCCACGTCCTTGAAGGTTGGTCCTGGCTCGACTCGGCGTGGATGGTGCTCATCACCCTCACCACGATCGGGTTCGGCGAGGTGCATCCCCTCACCCCCTCCGGGCGCGTGTTCACGATGCTGCTCATCGTGGCCGGCCTCGGCGTGGGCACCTACGCCATGACCGGGCTCACCCAACAGCTCATCGACGGCGACATCGGTCGCGCCATGCGGGCGCGGCGGCGGAGGCAGCTCATGAAGCGGCTTGATCCTCACTACATCGTCGTGGGCTACGGGCGTCTCGGCAAGACCATCGTCGAGCAGCTCCGCGCCATGGAGTCCCCGGTGGTGGTCATCGAACGCGACGGCGCGAACGCCGAGGCCGCCGAGCGGGATGGGCTCATCGCCGTGACCGGGGACGCGAGCGACGACAACGTGCTGCGGCAGGCGGGGATCGAACGAGCGCGGGGAATCGCCGTGGCCGTGTCCAGCGCCGCGGAGGCGGTGTACGTCACCATGTCCGCCCGCGAGCTGCGCCCCGACCTCGACATCGTGACCCGGGTGAGCGACCCGGAGCACGCGCTCAAGGCCAAGCGGGCCGGCGCCACCAACGTCGTGAACCCCCACGTGATGGGCGGGTGGCGTATGGCGCAGGGCCTCGCGCGACCCCACGCGGGCACGTTCCTGGACCTCGCCATGCTCGCCAGCAACGCCGAGCTGTCCATCGACGAGTTCGTCATCGGGGATCGTACGCCCCTGGTCGGCCGTACGCTCGCCGAAGCCCACTTCAGCGAGGACGGCGTGCTCATCGTCGCGATCCGCCGGACGAACGGCACGCTCCTCCCCGCGCCGCGCGCCGACGCGGTGATCCAAGGCGGCGACGTGCTCATCGCGCTGGGAGACCCGGCCAGCGTTCGGCGACTCGGCGAACGACTTCGCGGCTGAAGAACCGTGAACCCTTCGCCGATGGCAAGCCTCTTGCAGGCATGTCAAAGCGTATGTCCATTCCCAATCAGCGTGTCCTCATCGTCGGTGGCGTAGCGGGTGGAGCCTCCGCGGCCGCGCGCCTGCGTCGGCTCGACGAGACGGCGGAAATCCTGATCTTCGATCGCGGCCCCTATGTCTCGTTCGCGAACTGTGGACTGCCCTACTTCGTGGGCGACGTCATCGTCGACGAGTCGAAGCTGCTGGTGGCCACCCCCCAGTTGTTCCACGATCGGTTCGCGATCGAGGTGCGGACCGAACACGAGGTGACGTCCATCGAGCGGGAGAACCGCACCATCGTGGTGAAGGACCTCCGCTCCGGAAAAATCCACCGCGAACGGTATGACACGCTGGTCCTCGCCCCCGGCGCGAGCGCGATCCGCCCTCCGTTCCCCGGGGTCGACCTGCCGGGGATCTTCTCCGTCCGCACGATTCCGGACTCACGTCGAGTCCGGGCGTGGATCTCCGACAAGGACGCGAAGCGGGCGGTGGTGGTCGGCGGCGGGTTCATCGGCCTGGAGATGGCGGAGAACCTTGCCCATCGCGGGCTCACCGTGACCATCGTCGAGCGCGCCGAACAGGTGATGCCGCCGCTGGACCCCGAGATGGCGTTCATCGTGGAGGAGCAGCTCCGCGCCAAGGGGGTGGAGGTTCGCCTCGGCGAAGGGGTGGCGAGCTTCACGGAGGTCGACGGCCACCTCGTCGTGCGGACGGACAAAGACGCGACGATCGACACCGACCTGGTGATCCTGGCCATCGGCGTCAAGCCCGAGACGGGCCTCGCCCGCAACGCCGGGCTGGAGATCGGGGCGAGCGGAGGCATCGCCGTCGACGAGCAGATGTGCACGTCCGATCCGTCGATCTTCGCGGTGGGGGACGCCGTGGAGACCGTCGACTGGGTCACGGGGCTCAAGCAGGTCGTCCCCCTGGCCGGCCCCGCCAACCGCCAGGGGCGCATCGCCGCCGACGCGATCGCCGGTCGGGCGTCGCGCTTCCGCGGCGTCCAGGGCACCGCGGTGTGCGGCGCGTTCGGGCTCACCATCGCGTCCACCGGCGCGAGCGAGAAGCTGCTCCGCCGCGCAGGCGTCGAAGATTTCGAATCGATCTACCTACATCCTGGCCACCACGTGGGCTACTACCCCGGCGCCAAGGCCATCCACCTCAAGGTGATCTTCCGCCGCCGCGACGGTCGCCTGCTCGGCGCGCAGGCCGTCGGCGAAGACGGCACGGAGAAGCGGATCGACGTGCTCGCCACGGCGATCCAGCTCGGCGCCACGGTCCACGATCTCGCCGAGGTGGAGCTCTGCTATGCCCCCCAGTTCGGCGCCGCCAAAGACCCCGTCAACCTCGCAGGGTTCATCGCCGAGAACATCCAGAGCGGCGACCTCCCGGTCGACAGCTGGGGGACCATGGGCACCGCCATCCTCCTCGACGTGCGCGACCGGCACGAGGTGGCGGCGGGGCACGCGCCCGGCGCGACGAACATCCCGCTGCACGAGCTCCGGGCGCGTCACACGGAGCTCCCCAAGGAAGAGCCGATCCAGGTGATGTGCGCCGTGGGACAGCGGGCGTATTACGCCGTCCGCCTCTTGCGGCAGCTCGGCTACGACGCCCGGTACCTCTCCGGCGGGTACCGGACCTGGCGGACGATGCACCACGGAGGCTGAGATGGACCGCGAGAGCGACGCCTACACCCCCAGCGCCATGCGGGAGCGGGTGAGCGCCGCCGCAGTGGTGAAGGCCGCTACGCCCCTGGGGAAGACCTTCGCGCTCGCGGTGCTCGCGGGGAGCTTCATCGCGCTCGGCAGCGTCGGGTCGCTGGTGGCGCTCACCGGCACGGAGGGGCTCGGCTGGGGCCTCCAGCGCTTCTTCGCGGGCGGGGTCTTCTCCGTCGGCCTCGCCCTCGTCGTGGTCGCGGGCGCCGAGCTGTTCACCGGCGACAACCTCATGGTGATGGGGTGGGTGGATCGCCGCGTGTCCCTGGTGGATCTCGCACGGACGTGGGCCGTGGTGGCTGCGGGGAACGTGGTCGGCGGCGTCGGGCTCGCCGGCCTCTGGGCCGCGTCGCGCCCATCCCCGAAGGTGATCGAGACGCTCCTCACGAGCGCCGCCGCGAAGGCCGCGCTGGATCCGGGCCCCGCGTTCTTCCGGGCCGTGCTCTGCAACGTGCTCGTCTGCCTCGCGGTGTGGGCCGTCTTCTCCTGCCGCTCCACGGGAGAGAAGCTCCTGGTGGTGATGCTCCCGGTGGCGACGTTCGTGGCCGCGGGGTTCGAACATTCCGTCGCCAACGTGTTCTTCTTCGCCTCGGCGGCGCTGCTGGGTCCGCTCGACGTCCCCGGGGCCATGATGAACCTCGCCGTGGTCACCGCGGGCAACGTGGCCGGCGGCGCCGGGCTCGTCGCCCTGGTGTACGCGTGGGTGTATCGAGCGCCGGGGCGTTGAACCTACCGGATCGGCAAGGAGAAGCAGGACAAAGGGCTGGAGGCGCCCGACCGCCTTGCCCCTCCGGATGCGGCGGAGGTCGAGCAGCGACCGCGGGGAGAATGGGGGACGGGCCCGCGCGCAGCCGCGGCCTTGAACCGCTCGACGGACGGAACCGCCCGCCCCGCCATTGACGCCGACGGCGGCTCCTCGACCACCGAGGTCTCCCCGGGGCAGGCCGGTGGAGGATCGCGGCCCTTGGGCACCCTCGGCTGCCTCCCCAGGATAGCGGGGGCCATGCGCCAGATCTGGATTCCCAAGGCCGGCCCCCCCAACGTGCTCGAGCTCCGGGAGGCCCCGGAGCCCACCCCAGGGGCGGGCGAGGTCCGCATCCAGGTCGAGGCGGCGGGCGTCAACTTCGCGGACGTGCAGGCGCGGATGGGCAACTACCCGGATGCCCCCCCGTTTCCGTGCGTGGTCGGGTACGAGGTGGCCGGGGTGATCGACGCCGTCGGCGACGGTGTGGACGCCGCGCGCCTCGGCGAGCCCGTGCTCGCGATGACCCGCTTCGGCGGGTACTCGACGGCCGTTTGTGCACCTTCGCCCTCCGTCCTCCGCCGTCCCGAGGGCATGAGCGCGGAGATCGGCGCAGCGCTCCCCGTCAACTACCTCACCGCGTGGATGATGCTGCGGGTGATGGGCCGCGTCGGTCCAGGGGACCGGGTGTTCATCCACAACGCGGCCGGCGGCGTGGGCCTCGCGGCGATCGACCTGTGTGTCGCCGGTGGCGCGGAGATCTGGGGCTCGGCCGGGCGGGGCAAGCACGACTTTCTCGCCCAGCGCGGCGTGCACCACCTGCTCGACTCCCGCGCTGCGGAGTGGCCCACCGAGAAGATGGACCTGATCCTCGATCCGATCGGCGGCCCGAGCTGGACCCGCGGCCTCGCCTCGCTGCGCAGCGGCGGCCGGCTCATCGGCTTCGGGCTGAGCGCGGGCTCCAGCAGCGACCGGCCGTCCAAGCTGGACTTCCTCAAGGCCGCCCTCGCCATCCCGTGGATCGCCCTGAACCCGGTCGCGCTCATCAACGCCAACAAGGGCTTCCTCGGCGTGAACATGGGGCACCTCTGGGAAGAAGCCGACCGCGTGATCCCCTGGACCAACGCGGTCATCGACGAATGGACGCGGGGCACGCTGCGCCCGCACATCCACGTCAAGGTGCCGTTTTCCGAGGCCGCCGAGGCCCACGCCATCCTCCACCGGCGCGAGAACATCGGCAAGGTGTTGTTGGTGCCGTGACGGAGGCTCGACAGGCCGTGAACACGGCGTGCGGACACTTCGGGCGGGCGGGTTAGCACAGCGCCCATGCTTACCCTGCTCCTCGCCCTGGCCTGCAACAGCACCCCGCCCGCCACGTCGACGCCCGCGCCGGGCGTCGAAACCCCTGCCGACGCAGCCGCCGCCGCGCCCGCCGCCGACGCCATCGCCGGTGCCGTGCAGGAGGTCATCCCCGCCGGCTCCTACACCTACGTGCGTGTGAAGCCGACGACCGGCGACGAGGTCTGGGCGGCCGTCACCGGCACCGGCCCCGCGATCGGCGCCACGGTGACGGTGAGCACCTCCCTCCCGATGCGCGACTTCCACAGCGACACTCTCGACCGCACCTTCCCCCTGGTCTACTTCGTCCAGTCGCTGGACGGTTCGGGCGGTGCGGCCATGCCGGCCGACCACGGCACGGCCGCGCCCTCAATGGGCGACGCGACGACCGGGAGCACCGTGCCGCTGCCGGCCGCAACTCCGGTCACCGGGCCGCCGGCCGGCGACAAGAAGGTCGCGGACATCTGGGGCCAGAAGGCGGAGCTCAAGGGCCGCGAGGTCACGGTCACCGGGAAGGTCACCAAGTCCACCCACGGCGTGCTCGGCCACAACTGGCTCCACGTGCAGGATGGCTCGGGCGCCGAGGGCACCAACGACGTCACCATCACGACCGCCGGCGAAGCCGCCGTGGGGGACACCGTGGTCGCCAAGGGCGTGGTCGCGGTCGACCAGGACTTCGGCTCCGGGTACACCTACCCGGTGATGATCACCGACGCGACGCTGACCGTCACCCCGGCCGCACCGGCGAAGTGAGCCGGAGGGGGCCAGCGACCGCTGCGGCCCCGCGCTACTCTCTCCACGGAGGCCCACTCATGTTGCGCCTGCTCTTCGCTTCGATCGTCGCCAGCTCCCTCGTGGCCTGCGCCGACATCGAGGGAGACTCGCCCGGTGAGTGTACCGACGGCGCCGACAACGACCGGGACGGCACCTACGACTGCGACGACGCCGACTGCGCCGGCGCGCCGGACTGCGCGGCCGACACGGCGGACACCTCAGACTCCGCCGACACCAGCGACACGGGGGACACCGGCACCGACACGGACACGCTCTGGACCCACCCCGCCGCGGGCGGCGTCGCGAGCTGCGGCATCACCACCGAAGGCAAGACGCTCTGCTGGGGCGACAACAGCTACGGCCAGGGCACCCCGCCGGACGGCGTCTTCTCCCAGCTCTCCGGCACCTTTTACGACACCTGCGGCGTCACCCCCGAAGGCTTCGCCTCGTGCTGGGGCTGCCAGGGTGAAGACGAGGGACAGTGCGACGTGCCCGTGGGCTCTTACGCCTCGATCTCCGCCGGCACCCACCACACCTGCGCGGTGGACACGGCAGGCGCCCTGAGCTGCTGGGGCTGCGAGACCGACCTCGGCCAATGCGACGCCGTGGATCGCACGGCGCTGCAGGTGAGCGCCGGTTCGCAGCACACCTGCGCGCGCCTCGACGACGGTACGCTGGCCTGCTGGGGCTCCAACGCCTTCGGGCAGTCGGCCTCCCCGGTCGGCACCTACACCGACGTCTCCTCCGGCGCCTTCCACTCCTGCGCGGTCGCTTCGTCGGGCGCCGCCATCTGTTGGGGCTGCGACGGGGAGTCCGGCGGCGTCTCCACCGACCACGGTCAGTGTACGCCGGCGGTCACGACGTTCAGCAAGGTCGCGGCCGGCTACTACCACTCCTGCGGCATCAAGACCGATGGCACGCTGTCCTGCTGGGGCTGCCAGGGGGAGGACGCCGGCGGCTCTGTGGACCTCGGGCAGTGCAAGGTCCCCAGCGGCACGTACACCGACCTCGCGCTGGGCAAGTGGCATGGCTGCGCCGTGCGCACCGACGGGGTGATGAAGTGCTGGGGCAGCAACTACTTCGGGCAGACCAACCCCCCGTGACGGCTGCTGGACCGCGAACCCGGGTGCGCTCGCGCACTGACCTTTCCGCACAGGGCCCTGTGCGGAAATGCACAATCGTGCCGCGCGCCGCGGCCCCCGGAACCAAGCACCCCCTGCCCGTCACGGCGCTCGTCGTCCGCGGCACGCCGCGCTCGGATGCGCCGGGGTGCGGCCCGTGTCGCCCGGCTTCGCCATCCTCCGCGTCCGGTGCGCCCAGCCAGAAGCGCGAAAACCCTCACCCCAGGGGGGTGCTCATCCTCGATGGGCACGTTTTTTGCGATACGGGGGGGACGCCCCGCCCCGACGGATCCATGCCCGCCCTGTCTTGCCCCACCTTCCCGCACGGCCCTCGCTGATGAGGTCCCTGCGCGTCGTCGCCCTCGGGCTCGCGGTGATCCTCGTGGCATTGTTGGCCCCGAAGGAGGGGCTAGCGCGCTCGAAGCGGCTCGGCGTCTCGCCTCACCTCTCCGCCGATGGCTGCCCGGCCTGCCACGACGCGACGAGCGGGCCCGCACCGGGCGCCGTGAAGCCGATCGAGGCCGCCTGCAAGGTCTGCCATCCCGACGCCGACATGCACCCGATCGGGATGGCGCCGGTGGCGGTGAAGGTGCCGTCCACCTTCCCGCTGGAGAACGGCAAGGTGAGCTGCGCCACCTGCCATTCCAACCCGTCCTGCGATCACAAGCGCCCCACCGCGGCGCCCTTCCTCACCGGTGGCGTACCCGAGAAGAAGGTCGAGTTCTGCTACCGCTGCCATGCGTCCACCTCCAAGGCGCGCACCAGCCCGCATGAGCCACCGGAGAAGGGCAAGGCCGACGGCACCTGCGCCGTCTGCCACTCCGCCATCCCGCCCGAGGGCTCCACGGTGGCCAACGCGAGCTTGCGCCTGGCCCCGAAGCAGGCGTGCACCACCTGCCACCCCGACGCCGTCCACGCCGGCGCACGCGAGCACGTCGGCTCCAAGATCGATCATCCGTTGTCCCCCGAAGCGGCGAAGGCGCTGCCGCTCGGCCCCGACGGGGACATCAACTGCTGGACCTGTCACGACGTGCACACGTTTGGCCGCTCCAAGCCCACCAAGCCCAGCGCCCTCGCGCAGAGCATCCAGCGGCTGCGCACCACCGGCCTCACCGTCCCCGAGAAGAAGGCGGACAAGGTGGATGACCCGATGATGGCGCTCCCGGTCAATGACGGCACCCTCTGCCGCGCCTGCCATGGGGATGGTCCGTCGTGATCTTCGCCTTCTTCCACCTCCTCGCCGGCTGCGCCAACCCAGGTAGCAGCGTCGGCAGCACCCAGCCCTCGCTCCTCGCGGCAGAAGAGATCGGCAGTATCGAGCTCCAAGCGGTCATCCCGACCGACGTAGTGGCGCGCCCGGACGGTGGCTTCCTCGTGCTCGACGGGTACGCCGGCAAGCTGTGGAGCGTGGCGGCCGACGGAAAGTCGCCCGCCGCAGCGATCGCGACCGGCCTCCCGCGCGCCATCCGCTTGAGCAACGCCGCCGACGGCGGCCTCTGGGCCACGGTGCCCGGCCAGGCCGACGAGCTCGGTCAAGTCCTGCACCTCACGGCCGAGGGCGTCGTCGATCAGACGTTGCTCCCCGAGAACGCCGAAGGCGCGGCGCTTCACCCGGTGGCTGTCATCGAGAGCGGGGACGCCCTTGTGGTCGCAGACCGCTTCGGCGCCGTCTCGTGGCTGGACAAGGCCACGGGGAAGGCCACCCGCGTCCTGGCGGAAGCTGAAGAGAAGCACGCCGTTCGTCGCGGGGTGGACCTCGAGCCCGCGCGCGTCGCGGGGGAGCTCCTCCTGGTAGACGCACTTCGACCCGCGATCCTCCGCCTGGATGCTTCCGGGAAGCTGGCCGACGACTTCGGGCGCCAGGGCCTCCACGTCGGCGCGATGGCCCGACCGACCGCCGTACAGGCGGCGGAGGGGGGCCTCTGGGTCGCCGACTCCGTGCTCGGCGTGGTGCAGGCGTACCAGTACGACGGTGAGTTCATCGGCGCGGTCGCCGAGTCCGGGAAGGTGCTTCGGTTCGCGCATCCCCTGGCGGTCCGCACCTCGGTCACCGACGCTTCGATCCTGGCGGTGCTCGAGACCACCCCGGCCAAGTTGCACCTGCTCAAGGTCCCCGCGACGCTGCCGGTCGCGCCCCCGCACACCCTGGTCCGTTACGAGCTGGTGTCATCCGAAGCCGACCCGTCCGGCGACGAAGGCGACAACTGCCTCCAATGCCACGACGGCCTCGTCAACGACAGCCGCGAAGGCTGGGACCCCGCACGGAAGCACCACCCGCGGGACATCGCCCCCACGATGGACATCCCCAAGCTCTTCCCGCTCGACAAGGACGGGAAGCTGGTCTGCTCCACGTGCCACTCGCCTCACGGCGTGGTGGAGCCGTCGGCAGCGGGGGGCGACACCGAGCTCCTCGTCCGCCACCACAGCGACGAGTCTCCCTTCACCCGCATCAGCAAGGACGGCGACGCGTTCTGTCTCGCCTGCCACGTCTCCGACAAGCACGTCAGCAGCGGCGTCGCGGCGGTCGACGCCGACAAGACCGGCCATCCGACCGGCGCCGGCCTCACCGCCGCGCTCCAAGCCCGCGCCAAGCGCGGCACCGCCGATCCCAGCGAGCCCACCAAGGCGAGCTGCATGAGCTGTCACTCGATGCACGGCGCGACCGGGGACCACATCCTCCGCGATCCAGGCGACGGCAAGGCTTGCCTCGGCTGCCACACCGCAAAGTCCGACACCTCGCACAACCACGTCCTCGGCCGAGTGCCGGGCAAGGACCTCACCGCGGCCGCGAACGCCGGCCACGTGGTGCTCTCCAAGGACGGCGGCGTGGGCTGTCTGAGCTGCCACGACCTCACCGGGAGCCGCGCGGTCACGCTCTTGCGCACCCTCCCGGCCGGTCGCCCCATCTGCCTCGACTGTCACTCCGAGCGGAAGGACCTCAACGGCAGCCCCCACGCCACGCTGTCCAAGAACGGCAAGCCCACCTGCATCAACTGCCACGACATCCACGGCGGGGAACGGAAGAACACCTTCCTCATCCTCGGGCCGGGCACCGACGGCGATCCCCGCGGATGCTTGTCCTGCCACGGACCCGGCGGCCGCGGCGCACGCGCCGGCGTCACCCCAGGCAAGGCCGGCCACCCGGTGGACGGCCGCGACATCTCCGCCAAGACGGGCAAAGCCGGCACCGCGCTCACCTGCCTCGCCTGCCACGACCCGCACGCGGCGAACAAGCCGACCTCGAAGGACTGCCGCTCCTGCCACGCCGAGCAGGGCAAGCTCGCCGAAGCGGGCGGCCACGGCGTCGCGAGCTGTCTGGACTGCCACCCCGCCCACAACAAGCCGGCGATGGCCAGCACCAACGACAATCCGGCCACCCAGCGGTGCCTCGCCTGCCACGCCCCGGGGACCAAGAACCCTGACGCGCCGAAGCTCGCGGCATGGACGCACCCGGCGCCGATGTTCCTCCCCGACGGGTCGCGGTGGACGCCGCTGGCCGGCCTCACCCTGTTCGACAAGGTGGGCAAGCCGGTGGCTAGCGGGCAGAATGGCGAGGTCTCCTGCCAGACCTGCCACTCCGTGCACGGCCCTGAGGCGGGCGGCGGCACCCACCTCCGTAAGGCCGCTCCGTGGAAGGAGGCGTGCGGCGCCTGCCACGGCGACGACACCCTGGTCTTCTACCAGTACTTCCACAAGCCTGATCGCCGCACTGACCTCAGCGAGAAGAAGGAATGACCACCACCCCTACCCCGAGCCCCTGGCGGCGTGCGGTCGGTCTGATCCTGCTTGCATTCGCCCTTGGCTTCTTCGGCGTCGCGATGGGCTGGGGCCAAGGCCACTTCCTCGTCTCCGCCTACCATCACGCGGGGATCTGACGTGCTCCGCAAGCTGCTCACCTCCGCGCCCGTCGTCCGGCTCCTCGCCTGGCTCAAGGACACCCGTGTCTGGTTGTTTGCCCACCCCGTGATCCTGGTCATGGTGGTCCTGTCCGGCGCCGCGGGCGGGGCAGCCGGCGTGCCGGCGGGCGACCAGATGTACATGTACATGTGGCGCGACCCCCGGTTCTGCGACGACTGCCACGTGCACGACTACGCGAACGAGCGCTGGGCGGCCTCGGTCCACGGCAAGCTCACCACGTGCCACGACTGCCACCGCGTCGCGATCCGCCACTATCCGCTCAACCTCGTCGTCACCTTGTTCGACACGCCGAAGAAGCCCGAGGACATCCCCCTCGCCGAGGTGGCGATGGTCGTGTGCGAGCAGTGCCACATCTCGGAGGGGGAAGAAGAGCCCCTCACCGGCCCGATGACCGCCGAGCTCCGCGCGCTGGTGCCGAAGGTGGACAACTCGCCCCTGCACAAGGCGCACCTCCACGCCAAGACCCGCAAGCCCAGCGCCTACAAGGGCGGCACCGGCGAGGTGGAAGAACATCGGGAGACCGATCCCGATCGTTTCGTGGTCTGCCTCGACTGCCACGGCGGGAGCCGTCTCAACGTGCACCGCTTCGTGGCGGTCTCCGAAGAGTGCGAAGTCTGCCACGAGGGCATCCGCCCCAAGGATGAGAGCGGTCGCAACCTCGAATGCCTCGACTGCCACGCCCGTGGGTTCGAAGGAACCGCAAACGCCCAGGGCGAGGCCCCCGCGGTCAAGCCCGCGGCAGTATCGCCGAGCGGGGAGTGACGATGCGCGCTCCCCCAAGCTACCCTTTCGTCGTTCGGAGCATCCCATGAGCCGCTGGACCCTCCTCACGCTGGCCACCGGTCCCCTCCTCGCCCTCTCGGCGTGTACCGGTCCACGTGGCGCCGATGGCGTCAACGGCATCAACGGCGTCACCGGTGAAGACGGGCACGACGGGCAGGATGGCCAGGACGGTCAAGACGGCCAGGATGGCAAGGACGGGGTCGACGGCTCCAACGGCGCCGACGGCAGCGACGGAAACGACGGGACCAACGGGATCGACGGGTACAACGGGACCGACGGGCAGGACGGCAAGGACGGCTCCATCGCCAACGGCACCCACGAGGGAGACGGCCCGTGGGGCGTGCACCTCGAGCTGCTCACGATCGCAGGGGCCACGGGCGCTGGTGGACAGTTCCAGGTTGGCGACCGGCCAGAGATCACGTTCACCGTGGTGGACGACGACGGCTACTTCTACAGCCTCGACGAGCTCGACGGCGTGGGCTTCCAGCTCGCGGGCCCGGTGAACCACTACCAGATCGCGATCGACAACGCCGACCTCTCCTCGGTCACCGGCACCGCCGACGACAACGGCGACGGCAGCTACACCTTCGCCTTCAACATGCCCGTTCCTTCGGCGTACCACGCCGTGCCGAACGACACGTCCGACCTCGGTGAGGCGGACGGCGACTACGGCGGCCTCCCGCTCGACGAGGGCACGTACACCCTCGCCGCCTGGGCCTGGATCGACCAGATGGACGTGGACGGCAACGCCTGGGCCGAGGCGGACGACGCCACGGAGGACGTGCTCGTCGGCTCCGTCACCACGTACGACACGCGGGACATCGCCTCGGCCGAAGACTGCGCCTCCTGCCACGGCGACAGCTTCAGGGCCCACGGCGGGAAGTTCCGCAGCTTCGCCACCTGCCTCACCTGCCACGTGGCCGGCGCCGAAGACCTGTACTCCGACGTCGACTCGACCGTCACCCCCGGCGAGAGCGTGGGGATGATGTACATGGTGCACAAGCTGCACGACGCCCAGCACAGCACCAACCCGTTGGAGCTCGCGGGCGAGGCGACCGACAGCACGGCCACCGGATACCCCGACTACAACCTCTACGACTACTCCGACGTGGTCTTCCCGAGCTGGCCGATGGCGGCCGCGAACTGCGATGCATGCCACGGCAGCGCCGCTTCGGGCGACGTGCAGGCCACCCCGTCCCGGTACGCCTGCGGCTCGTGCCACGACGGCATCAGCTTCACCCAGAAGTCCAAGACCGCCAGCGACTACCACCTGGGCGGCTCCCAGGCGAACGACGACTCTTGCGACGTGTGTCACTCCGGCACGATCGGCTGGCCGACCAAGACCGCGCACGGCGACCCGCGCGACAGCGCCACCCTGAACAAAGGGCTCAACGTCGCGATCGTGTCGGTCACCAACCAGGATGGCGCCACGGCCTTTGCGGTTGGGGACAGCGTCACGGTCACCTACACCGTCACCTACGACGACGGCACCGCCGCTCCCAGCACGCTCTGGGCGTACTCTTCCACGGCGAGCACGTGCAGCCGGGTCTCGGGCGGCGCCACCGCGGCGATCGTCGGTCCGACCGACCACATGGAGCGGATCCTCGCTTCGGCGGACCCGGGCTCGTCCGGCACGACCGGCTCGGTCGCCGCCGCCTCCACCTACGACTCGGCCTCCGGCACCTACAGCTACACCTTCACCACCTCGGCCGGCGCCACCGCGACCATCCCGAGCACGGTGCCTGAGCAGCTCAATGGGAGCGCCGACCTCGGCTACGACAACTGGACCGGCCAGGATCTCCCCGCGGGAACCTACCGTCTGGTGCTCGACCTCTACACCACGCTGTGGGACGATCCCTCCGGTACCTGCACCGCGTGGAACGTGGCGACCAGCGCCAGCGAGGACATCCTCCTGGGGGGCGCCACCACCGTGGAGCCTCGGGACATCGTCACCCAGGACGCCTGCGAGGGCTGCCACACCACGCTGGAGTACCACGACCGCTCGGCCCGCGGGCTCGACAGCTGCCTGTCCTGCCACACGGCGGCTTCGTCGGATCAGTCCGGCACCGACGCCTCGGTGGACCTCCCGAACCTCATCCACCGCATCCACGGCTCCGCGTCAGGCAGCTACTGCGTCACCGGCGATGCGGGCGACACCTGCTTCACCGTGGCGTTCCCGCGCTTCGACGGCGGCACCCTCGCCTGCGATGCCTGCCACGACGGCGAGACCTGGCGCAGCGCCTCGCACCGCGGCTGCATGACGTGCCACGACAGCACCGACGCTGAAGCCCACGCCGCGATCAACACCGACGAGACGTGGGGCGAAGCCTGCGACGTCTGCCACGGCGAGGCCCGCGACTGGGACATCGCCGACGTCCACGCCTGGGCCGAGTAGGCCGGTGCGGCCGATCCCCCTCCTCCCCGAACCCTGGTCCGGAACTTGCTCCGGACCCCTCCCCGCTCGCTCCCGCTGGTCCATGCGCTCCCCGCTCCTCTCCCTCCCCGTCTCCCTGGCCGTCGCCCTCCTCGCGGGCGTGACGACCGGCTGCGAGGTGCGTGACTGGCCGGGCACGGACGATCTGGGCGACACCGCCGTGGAGCGCACGCCGGCCGGCGCGCTGGAGGGCAACGTGGTCGACGAAGCGGGCGCGCCCGTCGCGGGCGCCCATGTCGTCGCCGCCCCCGCCGGCGTCGAGGCGACGACGGACGCCGCCGGCCACTGGTCGATCGCCCGCCTCCGCCCCGCCGACTACACGATCACCGTCGCGGCCGTGGGCTACGCGACGCAGACCGCCACCGCCGGACCGATCGCCGCGGGCTCCACGCTCCAGACCGAGGTGACCCTCCTCGCGGCCACCCCGACGCAGGGCGTCGTCCGGGCGCACGTGGCCGGGCCCGACGGCTCGCCGGTCGAGGGCGCCCTCGTGGAGGCCACCGACGGCACGACCACCGTCTCCGGCACCACGGACAGCACGGGCCTCGCCGTGGTCGGCGGGCTGGGCGGGCTCACCGTCGAGGTGGCGGTGACCGACCCCACCGGCCGACTCACCAGCTACACCGCCACGAACGTCCCTGTCCCCGACACCGGCGGGGTCGACGTTGCCGCCTCCCTCGCCGGGCTCCCCGGCGCGAGCGCGGTGTTCACCGGCTCTGCGGCCTGCCTCAGCTGCCACGCCGACGAGTCCACGGACTTCTCGGCGACCGCTCACGCCAACGCGCTCACCTCGGTCACCGGCGCCCCCGCGGAGGCCTTCGGCAGAGGCGAGATCGTGGAGATCAACGGCGCCACCGCGACGCTGTGGATGGACGCCGGGCAACCCACCGTCACCCTCACCACTCCCGGCGGCGCCACCGATTCCTGGCCGGTCTCGGGCTTCCTCGGCGGCGAAGCGCGCGGGGCCGTCCCCTGGGCAGACCGCGACGGTCGCGCGTTTCCGCTCCCGATCGCCTGGGTCGCGCCCGACCCCGAGCAGGTGGGGTTCAAGGACGGCGGCTGGATCGCCCGCGACAGCACCGGTTGGCTCGACGGCGCCGGCGAGCTCGCCTACGTCACCGCCCCGGACCCGGCCCTCTCCGCCGAAGCGAGCTGCTTCGCGTGCCACGCCACCGGCTACACCCTCGAAGAAGCGGGCGACGCGGTGAACATGCACGGCGTCACCGACACCACCGCCCGGTGGGACGAAGCCGGCGTCGGCTGCGAAGCCTGCCACGGCGCGGGCTCCGAGCACGTGGCCAACCCCGACGACGTCACCACGATCACCGACCCCTCGCACCTCGACACCGGCCGGGCCAACGACGTCTGCGGGCGCTGTCACGGTTCCCGGGCGGGCAACGCCGGCACCCCCTTCGCCTGGGACGACACCCACGGCGTCTTCAAGCCGGGCGACGTGGCGAGCGACTACGGCACCACCACCTACGAAGGCTGGGCGAACGACGCCGCGAAGGTCGCGCACGCCCAGGCCGACGAGCTGCAGCGCTCGGGGCACTATACGCTCGGCTGGGAGTCGCGCTGCGCGGACTGCCACAGCTCCCACGGCGGCGGCTACAAGGCCGACATGCGGCAGTCCACCGAGGACAACACGCTCTGCCTCGGCTGCCACACGGTGCTCACCTTCACCGGCTCCGCCGACGCCGCGGTGGCCCACGCAAAACACCCCCTCTACCTGCCCGATCAGCTCGTGCAGGAAGATCGGTGTGTGGGCTGCCACATGCCGAGCAGCGCCGCCGAGCTCGACTGGGACGACCGCACCGGCGCGGGCGACCTCGCCTCCCACCGCTTCGCGATCGTGCCGCCGTCGGCCACGCTGGCGGACTTCACCACCGCGGGCACCGACACGCTGCACGCCGGGCAGTTCCAGCCCAACGGCTGCCAGGAGTGCCACGCGTGGAACGACTGGCTGTTCAACGGGCACTTCCCTGGCCCTACGGGCGACATGACCCAGCGCTCCACCCACGAGCTGCTCGACGCCGCGTACACCGGGATGTTCCCGTGAGCGTCCTCCTCTTCCTCCTCGGCTGCGCGTCGTCCGGCGACAACGCCGACAGCGGCGTGCCGTTCCCTCACGCCGAGAAGTACAAGGAGCCGACCGCCCACGGGGCGGAGTCGCTGAAGTACGGCCAGGAGGCCTGCCTCGGCTGCCATCGCCAGGGTGCGACCGCCCCGCTCTGCTCGTCGTGCCACGACGCCTACCCCCACCCGACCGGCTGGTTGGCGGGGGAGGAGCACGGCAAACACCTCACCGGTGAGGCCGGCCCCGCGGCCCGCGAAGCGTGCACGAAGTGCCACGGCACGGAGGGGCTCCAGGCCCCGAGCTGCACCAGCTGCCACGCGAGCTGGCCCCACCCAGAAGGCTGGAAGGAAGCAGGGAACCACGGGGTGTACGCCCTCGCCCGCGGCGGCACCGGCGCCTGCACCAACTGCCACGGGGCCAACCTCGAGGGCAACGGCGACGCCCCGTCCTGCACCAAGTGCCACGCCGGCTACCCGCACCCGGCCGACTGGGGCACACCCGAGAAGCACGGCGCCGTCACCGACCGCACCGAGTGCTGGCTCTGCCACGGGGATGGCGGCACCTCCGGCGGAAACACCGGCGTGACCTGCCGCACCTGCCACTCCAGCTACCCGCACCCGGCCGACTGGGCGACGACCCACTTCGCCACCGTGTCCAAGCTCGGCGAGCAGGTCTGCTCGGGATGCCATGAGGCGGGCTTCGCGGCCTTCCCGATCGTCGCCTCGTGCGGCGGCTCCTGCCACGGGGTGGCGCCATGATCCTCCTCCTCCTGGCGCTCCCGGCCTACGCCGCGACCTACGCCGGTGAGTCGAACACCATCGTGCAGGCGCGAACCGACGCCGCGGGCACCCCCTATGTCGCCGGTTGGGAGAACCTCTGGTTCGAAGGCGGCGCGCCGGCCCTGCGCTACGAAGCCTACGGCACCGCGAACTTCCCCAGCGGCTTCGATCAGCCCGCGGCGTGGGAGCTCTTCGTGCTCAGCGTCGATGGCGAACAGGAGTCCTTCAACTGGACCCTCGGCCGCCAACGCCTGAACCTCCCCTCCGCAGGGTGGATGCTCGATGGGGGTCGATTCGCATGGACGCCCTCCCACGCCGTCACGGTGGAGGCGTGGGCCGGTCAGGCGGAGCACGTCGGGCTCGGCTCCTGGCTCGACGGCGTGCCGGTCGCTCGGCTCGACGCCACGGTGATGGCCGGTCCGGTCCGCGCCACGTTCGGCGCGTTGGGCGAGTTCGGGGAGACCGCCGCCGTCCACCCCGACCTGCAGCTCAAGGTCGCCGACGAGAAGTCGAAGTTCCAGCCCCGGGCAGACCTGCTGCTCGACGGCGGGGTCGACACCGACGGCAACCTCGCCCTGGAGAAGGGTCGCGTGGCGCTCAGCGCCCGGCCGATCGCCGGCACCAAATTGATGCTCTGGGGCGAACACCGAGAGGCCCTCAACCAGACGTCGGCGATGGCGCCGCTCATCCTCGCCACGCTCGATCCCCTCGGCTACGACGAGGTGGGCGCCGGGTTCGGCTGGAGCGCGGCCAACACCTCCCGCCTCTGGGTGGAGGGCAGCGCGCAGTCCTTCGCCACCGACGCCGCCGATCCCGAGTACCGGGAGGTCGGCTGGAGCGGCAAGGCGATGTGGTTGCCCCGGTGCAAGGCCCAGTCCTGGTGCCTCACCCCGAGCTGGAACGCCGCGAGCGGCCCCGGCGGCGCCTACCACGCGGTCACCGCCGACGTGACTGTCCCGCTCCCGAGCGTGGTCCAAGGCCACCTCATCGGCACCCTGGCGCCGTACCATGCGGCCCACGAAGATTGGGACACGCTGGTGGCCCTCGGCGCCACCGCCAGCGTCGCGCCGACCAAGAAGATCACGGGCACCCTCGGCCTCGAGGTCGCCCACGACGCGCTCCATGATGTCGACCCTCGGGCCTGGCTGCAGGTCCGGGTGGGGGTCCCGTGAGCCGTCCTCTCACGCTGTTCATGCTCCTGCTCACCTCGGCCGCGTTCGCAGCCGACGGCGGGGAGAAGGACGCGATCTTCAAGAAGTTCGAGCACAAGGCCCACGCCTCCACGTTCGGGCCGAGCAAGCTCACGTGCCTCGCGTGCCACGAGGTCGGCGGTTCGGGCCCGTCCGACACCACCGGCGACCAGCTCGCCGACGCCTGGCTGATGCCCCCGCGCGCCTCCTGCCACCAGTGCCACGCGCCTGGCCAGGGCGGACTCGGCGAAGGCGCCAGCTACCCGATGGCACCGAAGCGCTGCGACACCTGCCACGCCAACGTGAAGGCGCCGCCCACCCACGGCCCCGACTGGCCGGTCTTCCACGGGATGGACGCCGAGGGCAACGCCGCGACCTGCCGCAACTGCCACGAGCGGAAGTGGTGCGCCGACTGCCACGATCGGCGGGACGACGCCAGCAAGCGGGTCCATGATGCTTCGTGGCTCAGCGTCCACGGCATCGCCGCGCGCGCCTCCGCCAACTCGTGCGACACCTGCCACGTGCAGGCCGAGTGCACCACCTGCCACGCTTCGTCCGCCGGCTACGGGAGGACGCCATGATCGCCCTCCTCCTGGTGCTGTTGGCCGGCTGCGCGGACGCACCCTGCGGCGCCGCGCGCGACCTCCGCCTCTCTCCGTCTGGCCTCGTGGTCACGGAGCAGGAGCATCCCGCCGGCTGGGGGCGCACGGAGTGTTTCCAGTGCCACCAGCTCAGCCGCATCCACAAGGAAGACTGTGTGGACGGCGTGGCGGTCGACGGCTCCGCGATCAACGACGAGCTGGTGGGCCAGAACACCACCGCCTGTGCGGAATGCCACGGCACCAACGGCGTAGCCGACTGGGCCGACCTGCTCGACACCGCCGACACCGCCGACTGAGCCGCCCCCGGCTGGCCGCGCCCCGGGTGTGGGGTGCGCCCCGGAGACCGTTGACGACGTTCGTCTTGTCGCGTCACGGACGCAGACCGAACGGTGACAGGCGGCTCCGGCCCCGCGAATAGGCCGTGCACGAGTCGCCTGAGATCGCGAAAGCCTTGGATCGAGCTTTCCTCTCCACCAACTCGCCACTTTGACCGCCTAGGGCGCTTTGTCACACCCTGAGGTGTGATTTTCACCACCCCCCTTTCGGGGGGCCCCCCACAAGTCACGAGTCTCTCTGACTTTCCGTGACATGGACGGCCGGCACGCTTCTTGCTCTCTCACGGGCCCTCACCGAGGAGTAGGAAAAATGAATTCCCTGAGTCTCACCAAGGGGCTGATCGCGATGTCCATCCTGTTCGTGGCCTGTGAAGGCGCGAACGGCACCGACGGCCGGGACGGCGTCGATGGATCTGAAGGGCCTGCGGGCCAGAACGGCGTCGATGGCCAGAACGGCACCGACGGCAAGGACGGCGCTGATGGCAAGGACGGCATCGATGGCCAGGATGGCGCCGATGGCCAGAACGGCGTCGATGGCATCAACGGCCAGGACGGCGTCGATGGCATCAACGGCCAGGACGGCACCGACGGCACCAACGGCATCGACGGCATCAACGGCCAGGACGGCCGGGATGGCGTGGACGGCATCGACGGCCAGGACGGCGCCGATGGCCACGACGGCAAGGACGGCCACAACGGCAGCACCGGGCCCTGGGGCGTCAACCTCAGCATCCTCTCCGTGGAAGGCGGCTCCGGCTCGGCCGGTCAGCTCGAGCCCGGCGACTACCCGATCGTGACCTTCAGCGTGGAAGACGACGACGGCGTCGAGTACGACCTCGCCGACCTCAGCAACGTCTACTTCAACGTCACCGGTCCGACGACGCACCCCCAGATCGTGATCTACTACAACCAGATCACCAACGTGCGTACGACCTCGGTCGACAACTACGACGGCACCTACACCTACACCTTCTCCACGCCGATTCCCTCGACGTTCCACGCGGTGCCGAACGACACCACGGCCCTCGATGAGGACTGGGGCGACTGGGGCGGGCTCTCGATGTCCAGCGACATCGACGGCGATGGCATCAACGAGATCGACGGCACCTACTTCGTGGGCGGCGTCGCCTACCTCACCGTGACCGACACCGACGGCACGACCTACCCCGATGCCGACAACGACATCGCGCACGTGCTCTTCGGCTCGGCCACCACCGAGACCACCCGCAACGTGGTCGTGGAAGAGAACTGCCAGGGCTGCCACGGCGACGCCGGCTTCCGCATGCACGGCGGCAGCCGCCAGAAGCTCGAGCTCTGCCTCACCTGCCACGTGGACGGCGCCGAGGACCGCTACTCCGCCACCGACTCCACCGTCACCCCGGGCATCTCCGTCGGGATGACCGAGATGATCCACAAGGTGCACATGGGCGCCGAGCTCACCAACGGCTACATCGTGGCCGGGTACGGCGGCTCGGCCTCCTACGCGCTCAACGACTTCGGTGAGGTCGAGTTCCCGAGCTTCCCGGGCGGCCCGGCCGACTGCGCGCAGTGCCACGAAGGCGGCGACGGCACGAACTACACCGAGCCCACCCGTCAGGCGTGCGGCGCCTGCCACGACAGCATCGTCTGGGCGGCCGGCACCAACCACACCGGCGGCAAGCAGACCTCCGACGCCAACTGCACCCTCTGCCACTACGACGGCGGCATGGGCGGCGGGCCGGAAGAGGTCCACATGGACCCGCGCGACACGACCGCGACCTGGACCGCGGCCGGCCACGCGGCGGGCAAGACGGGCGTCAACGTGACCGTGCTGAGCGTGACGGACCAGACCGGCTCCACCACCCTCGACATCGGCGACACGCTGACCGTCAAGTTCTCCGTGCTCTACGACGACGGCACCCCGATCCCGCAGTCGTTCTTCAAGTACAGCAGCACGTCGTCCACGTGCCCGACGGTTGCCGGCTCCGGTACGGTCATCCTGGCCGGTCCGTCCGACCACATGCAGCGGGTCATGTACTCGGCGTCCGCGGGCAGCTCCACGATCGTCGGCTCGGTCTACGGTTCTTCGACCGTCGATACCGCGACCGGCATCTGGACCTACACCCTCGCGGCCACCGCGGGCTCCGCGACCGGCACGGCCATCCCGGCCACCTACCCGCTGCAGAGCGGCGACAGCAGCACGACCCTCATCGGCGTGCCGTTCGGTGACCTGTACGGCCAGGCGTTCGAGGCGGGCACCTACCGGGTGCACGTCGACATGTACACGGCCATGTGGGACGACACCACCTGCGCCACCGGTGCCACTCGCTACCGCGACACGGACACCGCGTACATGGACGTCACGATCGGCTCGGGCGTCACGCTCGATCCGCACGACGTGATCGACGAGGGAACCTGCGAGGAGTGCCACAACAAGCTCGAGTTCCACGGCGGCAGCCGCATCGAGGCGAGCTACTGCATCGCGTGCCACACCCCGGGCATGATGGGCGGCTACACCGAGGACGGCGACTACGCGACCCTCGACTTCAAGTCGATGATCCACAAGATCCACTACTCCGACAGCCTCGACAAGGGCTTCAAGATCGGCAGCACCGGCACCCCGTTCGACGTCACCTTCCCGCGCTTCGACGGCGGGGTGGCGGCGTGCGACGCGTGCCACGGCACCAACGAGTCCTACAAGGACCCGCAGGCCGCCGCGTGCACGACCTGCCACGACTCCGACGACGCGCTGGCCCACGCGGCGCTCAACACCGACGCGACCTACGGCGAGAGCTGTGACGTCTGCCATGGTGAAGGCTCCGAGTTCGCGGTCGAGACCGTCCACGCCTACTACAAGTAGTCGGGGAGTGTCGGCTCACCGGAGGAGGTGAGCGACCGCCAGGGCCGCCCTCGCAAGAGGGCGGCCTTCGGCGTTTTGGGGGAGCGGAGGTGCCCGACCGGCGAGCGCCAGCCCGCGGGCGAGG
>CAIXRH010000234.1 GCA_903921785.1 uncultured Pseudomonadota bacterium | reverse complement strand
GTCCCGAGTCGGGTCTTCTGCGGCCGCCATCGCCGGCGGTCGTCCCGGTGCTTTGGCGACGGGCGGCGCGAAGACGGGCGTCGCCCCGGCGGGTCGCTCCGCCCCTCCCGCCAGTCGTGCGGGTGTCCCCGTCGCCGTCACCCCCAAGGCCCTCCGCCGTCCAGCTGCGGAAGGCCCTTCGAACCAGGGGATCCCCTGGACCGAGGCGGAGGATGCCGACCTGGCGCAGGCCTGGCAGGCCGGGGAGGGGCTCGTGGCGTTGGCGGCTCGCTTCGGCCGGAGCGTGAGCGGCGTCGCAGCGCGCCTGGTGCGGATCGGCGAGGTGGAGACGCGGGACGAAGCCCGACGGCGGCGGTGAGCTGGGGTGCGACCGCGCCCGAAGCATCAGGGGCGTATACTCGCGCCCATGCTCACCCTCCTGGTCTCCTTCGCGCTCGCAGGCGAACGTTCGATCGACCCGAGCGCCCTTCCGGCGCCCGTCACCGCTGCGGTCGCGGCGCGAGTCCCCGGAGCCGCGATCACCGCGGCCTCCCGCGAGGGATCGGAGTACGAGGTGAACGTGAGCCTGGGTGAGCGACGCCTGGAGCTCGCGTTCAAGGCCGATGGCACCTGGCTCGAAGAGGAGGAGGTCGTGTCCGTGGAGGCGCTGCCTGCCGCGGTGAAGGCCACCCTCGCGGCGCGCTGGGAGGGGGCGACGATCGGTCGGGCCGAACGCTCCACCACGGCCAAGGGCACCACCTGGGAGGTCATCGTGACCAAGGCGGGGAAGTCCAACGAGGTCGCGATGGACGACGTGGGGGTGGTGAAGCGCACCGAAACGGTAGACAAGAACGAGGATTGAACGCCGAGCTATCCGACCGCTGACTCCCCGAGGCGCGGGTCTCGCGGGCCGGCGACCGTGTCCACCTGCACGCCGTGGTCGCGGAGGTACTCCACGCCGTTCTCGCCGGCGTACCCACCCTCCACGACCAGCACGCGCTCGATGCCGGCGTGGTGGATGAGCTTGGCACAGAGGATGCACGGCTCTCCGGTGACGATGAGCCAGGCATCCCGCGTAGGCACCCCGTTGGCCGCCGCGTTGCATATCACGTTCATCTCGGCGTGGTGACAGCCGATCTCCATGCGCGTGCCCGACTTCACGTTCATCGAATCGCGCAGGCAGACGTCGCCGCCGCAGAGCACGCCGCCGCCGCGGGGGCCGCCGTTGTAGCCGTCCATCAGCACCACGTTCCGCGTGGGGTCGACCAGGAGGGCGCCGAACTTTCTCCGCGGACAATTGCTGGCCTTGGCGAGGACGAGGCACTGCTCGATCCGGATGGCGATGTGTTTGTCCTTCATCGGTGGCCCCGCGAACGCGCCGGCTATCGCGCGCGACCAGGACGCGCCGGGCCTCCGACCCTCGGGGAGAACGCCGACGAAGGTGGGTTCACCTCCCGGCCCTCCCCCACCGTCGTGAGCCAAGACCCGCGTCGGCGCGGCGCCTCACCGACGTTGGTCTTGGCTCGCGACGGTTGAGCGGGGCCGGGAGGGGGAACGAAAACGCGAACGGGCGCGGACCTCTCGATCCGCGCCCGACGTTGTACGAGGCGCTACGCCCCGAACCGATCAGAGGCCGAGGGCGGCCTTGACCTCGGCGACCTTGTCGGTGGCTTCCCAGGTGAAGTCCGCGTCGTGGCGGCCGAAGTGGCCGTAGGCGGCGGTCTTGCGGAAGATCGGGCGCTTGAGGTTGAGGTGCTTGATGAGCTCGCCCGGCTTCACCGGGAAGATCCCACGGATGCAGGCGTTGATCTTCTCTTCGTCCACGTGGTTGGTGCCGAAGGTCTCCACGTTCACGCTGACCGGCTCGGCGACGCCGATGGCGTAGGCGAGCTGGACGAGCGCGCGGTCGCAAGCGCCGGCGGCCACGAGGTTCTTCGCGATGTAGCGGCCCATGTAGGCGGCGCTGCGATCGACCTTCGAGGGGTCCTTGCCGGAGAACGCGCCGCCGCCGTGGGCGCCGTGGCCACCGTACGTGTCCACGATGATCTTGCGGCCGGTGAGGCCGGAGTCGCCCATCGGGCCCCCGATGACGAAGTTGCCGGTGGGGTTGATGTGGTACTTGGTCTTGCCGTCGAGCAGGTGCGCCGGGATGACCTTCTTGATCAGCTCCTCGCGGATCTGGGCCTCGATGAGGCCGTGCTCGCGGGGATCGTGCTGGGTGGAGACGACCACCGCATCCACGCGGGCGATCTGCCCATCGCGGTACTCGATGGTGACCTGAGACTTGCTGTCCGGGCGGACCCAGGCCCAGTCGGGCTGGTTGCGGCGCAGCCAGGCGAGGCGCTCCATGAGGCGATGGCTGTACTGCAGCGTCGCCGGCATGAGCTCGGGGGTCTCGTTGATGGCGTAGCCGAACATGAGGCCCTGGTCGCCCGCGCCCTGCTCCTTGTGGAGGCCGGTGCCCTCGGTGACACCCTGGCTGATGTCGGGGGACTGCTGCTCGAGCGCCACCATGACGGCGCAGGTGTTGCCGTCGAAGCCCTTGTCGGAGTGGTTGAACCCGATCTCGTTGACCACCTTGCGGATGATCGGCGGGTAGTCCACGAAGGCCTTGGAGGTGATCTCGCCGGCCACGACCACGAGGCCGGTCTTGACCAGGGTCTCACAGGCGACGCGGGCGTCCTTGTCGATGGCGAGGTGGGCGTCCAGGATCGAGTCGCTGATCTGGTCGCACATCTTGTCGGGGTGGCCCTCGGAGACGGACTCAGAGGTGAAGAAGTAGTTCTTCAGGGCCATGGCGGGTGTCCTCACTTGGAAAGCGGCCCAATCTCTCCGATTGTGGGGCCGGCGTCAAGGTGACGATGCGCACGGAGTCGAGGTCGGCGGGGGCAATGGTCCGCGCGGTGGGCGGGCTTACGCCGAGGACTTCGGAATATCGCGATGTACCGTTTTCGGGAATCTCGGGAGGTCGGCCGAGCGGCGCAGGGCGGGCGGTCCCGTGGGCCGCCCGGTTCTGCTATGCTCCGCCTCCTCCCCGGTGACCGCGAAACATGGCCGCCCCTGTCGTCGAGTTTCGGAACGTCAGCAAGACCTTCGCCGGGCACAAGGCCGTGCGGGGCATCTCCTTCCACATCGACAAGGGCGAGTTTTTCTCGATCCTCGGGCCATCGGGGTGCGGGAAGACCACCACCCTGCGGCTCCTCGCCGGCTTCGAAGAGCCCGACGAAGACGGCGGGGAGGTGCGCATCCTCGACGAGGTGGTGAACCACCGCCGTCCCTACGAGCGGAAGCTGGCGATGGTCTTCCAGAATTATGCGCTGTTCCCCCACCTCACGGTGGAGAAGAACGTGGCGTTCGGGCTGGAGCAGCGCGGCACGCCGAAGGGGGAGATCGTCACCCGGGTGCGCAATGCCCTGGAGAACGTTCGGCTGGACCCCGTGAAATTCGGAGGGCGCCCCCCGGCGGCGCTCTCCGGCGGGCAGCGCCAGCGCGTGGCCCTCGCGCGCGCGTTGGTTCTGGAGCCGAGCATCCTGCTGCTCGATGAGCCCCTCGGCGCGCTCGATCTGAAGCTCCGCAAGGAGATGCAGCTGGAGCTCAAGTCGCTCAACCGTCGCCTCGGCATCACCTTCGTGTACGTGACGCACGACCAGGAAGAGGCGCTCACCATGAGCGACCGCATCGCGGTGATGGACAACGCGCTGATCGCGCAGCTCGGGGCGCCGGCGGAGATCTACGAACATCCGCGTACGGCGTTCGTGGCACGCTTCATCGGGGAGAGCAACTTCCTCGAAGGGGCCTACGCGGGCCGGGAGGGCACCTGGGCGCTGGTTCGTCGGGCCGACGGGTCGCTGGTTCGGGGGCGGGGAGGGGACGGTCGCGCGGAGGGCGCCGCGGTGAAGATCGCGGTTCGTCCTGAGCGGGTGGAGCTGGTGCAGCCGGATGCGGTGCCCGAGGGCTTCGACGCGCTGCCGGCTACCGTTCGGCAAGTGGTCTACCGGGGGGAGATGCTCCACGTGCGCGTGACGCTCCGCGAGGGCGGCGAGATGGTCGCCGCGATGCGCAACGAGGGGCAGATCCGCAATCCGGTGCGCTGGCAGGAAGGAGTGGCCTGCATGGCCGTCTTCGCTCCGGATGACGCGCGGGTGCTTGAGGAGGATCCGGCGTGAGCGGGGGAGGCGGCTCCGGCGGAGGCGGGCTGCGGCTGGCGTGGCTGAGGTGGTCAGCGCGGCGTCCCGGGGTGCGCGCCTGGTCGCTGATGGCGCCCGGCACCGGTTGGCTGCTGGTTTTCTTCCTCATCCCGCTCGGCTTCATGCTCGCGTACAGCTTCATGAAGAAGGGCGTGTACGGAGGCGTGGAGCCCGGCTTCACCCTGGAACATTACCTCCGGTTCTTCGACCCGCTCTACCTGACGATCCTCTTGCGGACCGTGGTGTACGCACTCGGGTGTACGTTCTTCTCGCTGGTGATGGGCTACCCGGTGGCCTACGTGATTTCGCGGAGTGGGGCGTGGAAGAACCTTCTGATGTTCCTGGTGATCCTCCCGTTCTGGACCAGCTTCCTGGTGCGGACGTTCGCGATGATCTTCCTGATGCGTGACACGGGGCTCATCAACACCGCCCTCATCGCGATGCATCTGGTGCAAGAGCCCATCGAGATGCTCAACACGCCGTTCGCGGTGATGACCGGCCTCGTCTATGGCTTCTTGCCGTTCATGATCCTGCCGATCTACAGCTCGCTGGAGAAGCTGGACCCCTCGCTGCTGGAGGCCGCCGAGGTGCTCGGGGCGCGGCCGTTCGCGCGGTTCACCAAGGTGGTTTTGCCACTGTCGATGCCCGGTGTCGTGGCCGGGAGCCTGTTGGTCTTCATCCCGGCCCTCGGGTCCTTCCTCACCAGCGATCTCCTCGGCGGCGCCAAGGAGATGATGGTCGGAAACCTGGTGCAGAACCAGTTCATCGCCGCTCGGAACTGGCCGTTCGGGAGCGCCGCGAGCTTCGTGGTGATGGGGGTGGTGCTCCTCGCGGTCTTCGGGTTCCTCAAGAGCCGCGACGACAGCGCGCCGGGAGGGCTGTGATGGCTGGGAAGCTCCCGAAGTGGCTCATCGCCACCGCCGCCGCGGTGTACTTCTTCCTGCACGCGCCGCTGATGGTGCTGGTGCTCTTCTCCTTCAACAACTCCAAGTTCTCCGCGGGCTGGGAGGGCTTCACCGTCCAGTGGTACCAGCGGCTGCTGGAGCGCAGGGACATCCTCGACAGCCTGTGGGTGAGCGTGGAGGTGGGCGTCGTCTCGACGATCGTGAGCACGCTGCTCGGGACGCTCCTGGCGCTCGGGTTGGCCCGGCACCGCTTCAGCGGGCGGACGTTCCTGGAGTCGTTGTTGTACGTGCCGATCGTCACGCCGGAGATCGTCTGCGGCATCTCGCTGCTGATCTTCTTCACGGCCGCGTCGAAGTGGGCGGGCAGCGGCAACGAGCTCCTCGCGTCGGCCGGCTTGCCAGCGCTGCTGCCGGTCCTGGCACCGGGGCTCTTGACCATCATCATCGCCCACGTCGCCTTCAACATCTCCTTCGTGGTGGTGGTGGTGCGCTCGCGCCTCGAAGGGATGGACCGCAACCTCGAAGAAGCAGCGATGATCCTCGGGGCGGACGAGTTCACGGCCTTCTGGAAGGTCACCGTTCCCCAGCTCTGGCCGGGCATCCTCTCCGGCGCGCTCCTCGCCTTCACGATGTCCTTCGACGACTTCGTGATCACCTCGTTGGTGACGGGCCCGGGCTCGTCCACGCTGCCCATCGTGGTGTACACGATGGTGCGGAAGAACGTGGAGCCCAGCATCAACGCCATCTCCACCATCATCCTCGTGGTCACCGCGGTGCTGATTTACGCCTCGGACCGACTCTCGCAGGACAAGCCCCTCACCCCGACCTGATCCCTCCCCGGAGCGCCTCGCCATGTCTCAGGAATCTGACGCCAAGAACCTCATCGACGCCGTGCGCGCCGGCCGCCTCGACCGTCGGGAGTTCATGATGAGCGCCCTCGGCCTCGGGCTCACCGTGGGCACGATGGGCGCGGTCCTGCAGGCCTGCTCCAGCGATCCGAAGCCCGCGGAGCCGAAGCCGGCCGGGGACCCCTCGACGCCCGCCCCGGCGCCGGCCGAGAAGGAGCTCGGCCCGATCGAAGGGGAGCTCCACATCTACCTCTGGAGCGACTACATCGCCGAGGACACCGTGCCGAACTTCGAGAAGGAGTTCAACTGCAAGGTGACGGTGGACACCTACGAGTCCAACGAGGAGATGATCGCGAAGGTGCAGACCGGCGCCAGCGGCTACGACCTGGTGTGCCCGAGCGGGTACGCGGTCACGGTGCTCAAGCACCTCGACCTCATGGAGAAGCTCTCCAAGAAGTACCTGCCGAACTACGGGAACATCGCCCCGATCTTCGACAAGACCGTCTTCGACCCCGAGAACGCCTTCACCGTGCCCTGGCAGTGGGGCATCACCGGGATCGCCTACCGCAAGGACAAGCTCCCCGCCCCGCCGGACTCCTGGGCCCTGTTCCAGGACCCGGCGCACAAGGGCAAGCTCACGATGATGGACGACATGCGCGACAACATCGGCGCGTGGCTGAAGTTCCGCGGGAAGTCGCTCAACTCCGTGAAGCCCGAAGACCTCGCCGCCGCCAAGGCCGACGCGCTCCTCGCCAAGCCCAACCTCAAGTCCTACATCTCGGCCCCGGTGAAGGCGCAGCTCATCGCGGGCGACGTCTTCGCCGCGCAGCTCTGGAACGGGGACACGATGCAGGCCAAGGTGGAGAACGCCAACATCGAGTTCGCGATCCCCAAGGAAGGCGGCGCCATCTGGTGCGACTCCATGGTCATCCCGAAGGGCGCGAAGAACGTCCGCGCGGCGCACGAGTTCCTCAACTACGTGCTCCGCCCCGAGGTGGGCGCCGCCATCAGCACGTTCACCGGCTACGGCTCGCCGAACGCGAAGGCCACGGCGAGCATGCCGAACGCCGTCGCCTATCCTTCGGCCGAGCAGATGAAGCTCCTGGAGTACCAGGAGGACCTGGGCGAGGGCACGAGCGCCTGGGACCAGCTCTGGACGGAGATCAAGAGCGGCTGAGGCAGGCCCACCATCGGTCGCCGGACCCCTGCAGGGGGGTGCACCCTGCGCCCCACAGTGGGTCCGGCTCGTCGGAATGCTCCAGGGCGCCTTGTCGGCAGATGAGGCGGAACGTTGGCCATTCCACCACCACGTCGGAGCGCAGGACCAGCCACGGGTGGTAGCCGCCGCCGTCGCTGGTGAGGTCCCAGGTGTAGACCTCGGCGGCCGCGAGGCGATGGAGGGCCTGAACCGCGGCCGCGTGGGTGGCGGGCGTGAGCCCGAGCGCAGCCAGTTCGTCGGCGGTCGGGGCGTCGAGGGTGCCGGTCTCCATCGGAGCGCCCATCACCTCCCGCTTGCTCCACCGCACGGCGCCCGTGGTCGTGATCGCGTCTGGGGTCGGATGCTGTCGGGGGAAGCTGACGTTGACGAGGGTGGAGCACAGGGTCTCGAGGTCCCGGTGGCCCGCTTCCCAGGTGGGCGCCGGGTCGACGGGTGCCTTGGGCTGGCTCCAGGGGGCGTCGGAGACGGGAGGCGTGCCGAGGGCGGGGGCCGAGCTGTCGGCGGGAGCGACGGCGCAGGCGAGGGCGAGGAGCATGACGGGGTACACGGTCGAGGCGGCGAGAGGTTCCCGTCGTCGGGGACGGGGGTGCGGGTCTGGGCTGCTGGGGGGGATGCGAGGGGACCTGACGGTGCGGGCGAGGCTGCGACTCCTCGGTCAGGGAGCCCGCCTGCCCATTTTCACGGACGGCGGCCGCTCGACCACGGAGGGTCCGGTCGGGAAGGGCGGTGGAGCGTCACCGGCCCCTCGACACGTTCGTTCGCGGGTCGCGGCGGGTTGTTGCGCGCGCCTCGCGCCGGCTCGGGCTTGCCGCGGAGCGCGTTGGTGCGCGGCCTCGGGCGCGTCCACGCATGCCGCCGGCCTTGCCGGGGCGCGGACGGGCGATTAGTAGCCGGGCGGCTCTTTAGGGGTATAGCTCAGTTGGTAGAGCAGCGGATTCCAAATCCGCAGGTCCTTGGTTCGAGTCCATGTGCCCCTGCCAAAAAAAGAAAGGTCCACCCTGGGAAACTTCGGTGGACCTTTCGCGTTGTGGGGGTGCGGTGAGGGGCGTAGTCGTACTGTAGTCGGACTGCGGGGGGGATTCGGGGCGAGGAGCATCGCCGGGCTGGCGTTCTGCAGCTTCCAGAAGTCGGCGGAGCCGGACCTGGACTGCCGGCGT
>CAIXRH010000233.1 GCA_903921785.1 uncultured Pseudomonadota bacterium | reverse complement strand
GAGGCCGGCCACGACCGTGTGGTGCGGAGCGAGCTGGAGCCGCGCGGCGAGGCGGCGGGTCTGGAGGTTCACCTGGTCCGCACCGAACGCCCCGCCGGTGTTGCCGCCCGTGGAATAGGACTGGTCTCCCCAGGCGAAGTCTACCTCGAAGGCGGCGTCGAGGGCGGCCTTGCCGTCGAGCACCGCGGGCGTCCAGGTCGCGAAGACGCCGAGGCGCTCTTCGGTGAACGCGCCCATCTTGTCGCCGGTGGTGGTGGAGTTGGTGCCGCCGAGCTGCCCGACCACCTGCCCGTTGACCAGCGGGTTGGTGGTCTCGATGTCGGTGAGCACGCCCCGCGCCGAGAATGCGCCGAGGAACCGAAGCTCCTTGGGCTCAGCCGGCTTGGGGCGGACCTCCTCCGCGCGGGCGTCCGCGGGGAGGGCGCTGTCGTCGGCGAACGCGAAGGAGAGGAGCAGGAGCATCTACTGCCGCCGGTAGGTCTGGACGTTCTGGCCCGCGCCGAGCTTGGGGCCGCTGGTGGAGCCGAAGCCGCTCGCGGGGGTGGCCGGGGTGTAGCCGTAGCTGGGCTCCACGATGACCACCTCGTAGGTGAGCGTGTCGCCGTCGACCGCGTAGATGCCGTCGGAGACGGCGTTGCTCGGGGAGGTCTGCACCAGCTCGATGTTCGCGGGATCGGTGCGGGTATCGGCGGCGTAGGTGCCGATGAACGTCACGGACTTGCCGTCGGTGTCGGTGGCGACCACGGTGTAGCTGCCGTCCTTGCGGAATGCGGCGCTGATCCAAGAATAATAGGGCGCGAACAGTTCACTGAGATCGGCGCCTTCGCTGCGCCAGTCGCCGACGATGGTGCCGCTGGTGCTGCTGCCCGTTTCGGTGTCCCCGCCGCCGCCGTTTCCCGTGTCGGTGTCGCCGCCGCCGTTGCCGGTGTCGGTGTCGCCGCCGCCGTTGCCGGTGGGACCGGTGTCGCCGGCCACGTTGTCATAGGTGCCCGGCGTGTTGACGTCGTCGGGCAGGCACGCGGTGAGCGCCAGGAGGAAGATCATCGGGCCGCCTCCTGCCTCGCCTGCTCGCGCAGCGCCACCCGATCCAGCTTCCCGGACGCGGTGATCGGCAGCTCGGGCAGCACCCGCACGTGCTTGGGAATCTTGAAGCGAGCCAGCCGCGCGTCGAGCGCCGCGCGGATCGCCTCCGCCGCGACCTCCGCCCCCGCCTGCGCCTGCACCCACGCGAAACCCACCTCGCCCCACCGCGCGTCGGGCACGCCCACGACGGCGACCTGCGCCACGCCCGGGAGCTCGGCGATCGCGGCCTCCACCTCCGGCGGGTACACGTTCTCGCCGCCGGAGATGAACATGTCCTTGATGCGGCCGCGCACGTAGAAGAAGCCCTCGGCGTCGCGGCTGAGCACGTCCCCGGTGCGGAACCAGCCGTCGGCCATCGAGGCCGCCGTGGCCTTCGCGTCGTTGAGGTAGCCGCCGAAGACGGCCGGGCCGCTCAGGAGCAGCTCGCCCTCTTCGTCCGCGCCGCACTCGGTGCCGTCCGGCCGCACGAGCTTCGCCGCCACGTGCGGGATCACCATGCCGACGGAGCCCCACTTCCGCTCGATGTCCGCGGGGGGGAGCGAGAAGCAGTTGGGGCCCACCTCGGTGAGGCCGAAGCCCTGCCGGAGCGGAATCTGCCGCGCGCGGTAGCGGGCGAGCAGCGGGAGCGGGAGCGCGGCACCGCCCACGAGCGCGTCGCGCACGCAGGCGAGGTCCGCGCCGTCGAACGCCGGGTGGTCCGCCATCATCTGGAAGATGGTGGGGACGCCCATCAACAGGGTGACGCGCTCCGAGGCGACGAGCCGGAGGCTCTCGGCGGCGTCGAACCCGCGGGCGAGGACCACGCGGCCGCCGCGCCAGAGCACCGGCGTCGTGAGCGAGTTGAGCCCGCCGGTGTGGAAGAGCGGGGTGAAGGTGAGCGTGCTGTCGGCGGCGGTGAGGTCGCAGGCGAGCTGCGTGTTCAGCGCGTTCCAGTGCACCTGCTGATGGGTGAGCAGCGCGCCCTTGGGCCGGCCGGTGCTCCCCGAGGTGTACATGAGCACCCACGGGTCCTGCAGGCGGCTGCCGGGGCCCACGAACGGCGCCGCGCCGGGGTCGTCGGTGAGCGGGAGACCGTCCACGCGGCCGGCGAACTCGGGATCGACGAGCACCACACGCGGTGCCGCGTGCGTGATCTGCCAGCGCAGCTCGGGCTCGGCGAGGCGCCAGTTCATCGGGAAGAGCGTGGCGCCGAGCTCGGCGCACGCGAACAGCAGCAGCAGCGTCTCCGCGCGGTTCGGGGCGAGCACCGCCACCCGGTCCCCGGCGACGACGCCCTCGGCCGCGAGCCGACCGGCCCACCGCAGGGAGTCCTGGTACATCGCGGCGTACGTCCACGTGCGGCCGGAGGCCACGTCGTACAACGCAGGCGCGCCCGGACGGAACCGGGCGTGCACTTCGAGCCAGTTGCTGGTCGCCTTCATCGTCATGGAGCCACCGACCGGAAGAACTCGTCGAGGAGGGGGTAGAACCGCTTCGGGCCTTCGCCGCCCACCACCACGCCGATATGGCCGACGTCGAGGCAGACATGCCGCGCCGGACCCGACACCCGCTCCGCCAGCGGGGCCGCCGCCGCCACCGGCGTGATGAAGTCCTTCGCGCAGCTCACCACCAGCGTGGGCACCCGGATGTCGCCGAGCCGCACCACCCGCCCGCCGATGGTCCAGCTCTCGTTCACCAGGCCGTCCTTCTGGTAGCCCTCGCGCACGAACTCCGCCGCGAACGCCCCGGGGAGCGGCACGTTCTCCTCGAGCCACCGCTCGCGGACCAGCACCCGCGCGAGCTGGCGAGGGTCGTGGCTCGCCGCCTCGATGCCCAGGTACTTCGAGAGGTTGCCCATCGGGTCGAGCAGCTGGAACGCCGGCTTCATGCGCTCCACGGGGATCAGCTCGTCCACCGGGAAGGCCGCGCCCACGTCCACCGCCTGCACGAAGCTGCCGAAGCGGCCGCCCTCGGCGAAGAGGATGGGCGCCGCCAGCGTCGTGAGCGACTTCACCCGCTCGGGGTGCAGCGCCGCGTAGATCGCCGCCACCGTGCCGCCCATGCAGTAGCCGAAGAGGTGCGCCTGACGGGCGCCCACATGGCGGCAAGCGCGGTCGACGCAGCGGCGGAGGATGCCGAGGGTGGCCGCCATGTCCTCGCTGGCGTTCTCCGGCTCGGGGGTGCCCCAGTCGACCACGAAGGTCGGGTGGCCACGCTCGGCGAGCGCCTGCACGAGCGAGCGCCCGGGCTCGAGGTCCAGGATGTACGCCTTGTTGATGAGCGACGGCACCAGCACCACCGGTGTGCCGCGAGTCGCCCCGGGGGGCGCGTAGTACCGCAGCTTCACCCGCCCTTGCGCGTGTACGACCACGTTGGGCGTGAGCCCCACCGGCGGCCGGGGCGCCGTGGCGAGCACGGCCATGCCCCGCTGGATGCGGGCGAGCGGGAGCTCCGAGCCGAAGCCCGCGCCGAACTCGGGGAACGCGGCCGCGCCGGGGTTCATGCCTTGAGCCACTCCAGGATCGCGGCCGGGAGCGCCGCACCGGCGCAGACGCCCACGTGCCCGCCCTTGATCGTCTTGGTGGTGACCGCGCCGCCCCAGCTCTCGGCGAGGCCGAACGCCGCCGCCGGCGGAACGATGTGGTCTTCGCTCGCCGCGACCGTGGTCGCGGGGATGGCGACCGCCTTGAGGTCCACCGGCTTGCCGTTCATCACCCAGCCGCCGCGCATCGTCGCGTTGTCGAAGTAGCAGCGCTTGATGTACTCGCGGTAGGTCGTGCCCGGGAAGTCCACGCCGTCGCCGTTCCACTGCTCCATGGCGGTGAAGAGCTTGCGGAACGCGGGGTCGTGGCCGCGGTCGAGCACGGTCTTGAGCTTGGTGGCGCTGCCGGTCGGCCGGAGCCACTGGAAGCTCGCGCCCATCAACTCCTTGGGGAAGTTGGTGTAGCCGTCGATGATCGCGTCCACCGGGAAGGTCTCGGGCTTCGCCCACGCGGAGAGCCGGCCGGCCTTGTGGAAGTCGATCGGCGTGGCGAGGAAGAAGACGCGCCGGGCCGGGCCCGGGTTGCGGGCGAGGTGCAGCGCCAGGAAGGTGCCGCCCACGCAGTACCCGAGCACGTCGATCTGCTCGACGCCCGCGTGGCGGACCGCGCGGCGCAGGCAACGCCCGAGCACGGTGTCCACGTAGTGGGCCATCGGCAGCTCGGCGTCTTCCGGCCCAGCGCGTCCCCAGTCGAGGATGTAGACGGGCACGCCCGCGGCGTTGAGCGCTTCGATCACGCTCTTGCCCGGCGCGAGGTCGAAGACCGTCCAGGTGTTGATGAGCGGCATCACGCAGAAGAGAGGCGCGAACTTCGGTTCTTTCGCCGCGAAGTAGCGGACGACCGCCTTCTGGTCGCGGAAGACGACCTGGTGGGGCGTCGGGCCGGTGCGGGTGCTCGCGACCGGGTCGGTGGCGAGCCAGCGGAGCGTGTCGACCGCGTTGGCGAGGGTCGTGGCCATCAGGCACCCGCCTTGCGGCCGCGGGCGGAGGCGGCGGACTTCGGGTCGGGGGCCGGCGCAACGGACGGGGCGGCGGCGGGCGCATCACCCGACGGAATCGCGACCGCGGCGGTGCGAGCGGTGCGGGCAGCGACCAGCTCATCGCGGAGCACGCCGAGCGTCTCCCGCAGCTCGAGCCGCGCTTCGGCCGCCTCGATGCGGGCCTGCACGGCCTCCTTCTCCAGGCGGGCGAGCTGGTCCTTCAGGTCGAGGACGAGGTCCTCCTGCTGGAGGATTCGCTCTTCGAGCTGGGCCGCGATCTTCGCCACCCGCACCACGTCGGAGCGGGTGGGCAGGTGCAGCTTCTGCATCGAATCATCGACCGCGCGCTCGTACTGCCCGCGGGCCTTGGCGGCGCCTTCGAGGTTCTGGCCCATGGAGCCGAGGAAGCTCGGGCTCTCGAGGACCTGATCCCACCAGGAGCTCATCGCGCGCTCCCAATGCTGGTAGAGCTCGTCGCCGAGCTTGCCGAGGTCGGGGGATCCGTTCGGGGCGGTCGCCATTTGCTGCACCTGTCTGAAAGGTTTGGTTGCGGCGCGGCAGAGTCTCTACCGCACCGCAACAATCCACGCAAGCCGGATCAGGCCGCGGGGGTCTCGGACTTCGGGGTGAAGGCGGCGACCATCGACTTGGACACGGCCTGCATGTACTCAGAGCTGGCGTCAAAGCCGGCCTTGCCCATCTTCAGGTTGGCGGCAGTCTGCTGCTCGACGAGCTCGAGCTGGGCGCGCTGCCAGGCGAGGGCCTGCTTCTGGGAGGCGAGGAGCTGCTCGCCGGCCTGGTGGAGGGTGCTCTTGAAGGGGTTGAGGAGGGCGTCCATGGGGTACTCCGTAGCGGGATGGTGAGGAGGCTCCGCGGCCTCGGTGAACAGAAGGTACCCACCATGCTGCAACGCGTCAAGCAATTTCTTTTGCAGTGCAGCATGACGCGTCGCAGCACGCGGGCGGGTTAGGCTAGGACCATGCCGACGATCAAGAAGTACGAGAACCGCCGCCTCTACGACTCCGAAGGTTCACGCTACGTGAACCTGGAGGACATCGCCGCGATGGTGCAGCGCGGCGAGGCCGTCACGGTCACCGACGTGAAGACCGGGCGGGACCTCACGCGGGAGACGTTGCTGCAGGTGCTGCTCGCGGCCGAGGGCGGCGCCGAGCTGCTCCCCATCGGCATGTTGCGGCGCGTCATCCGGGCCACCGGCGACGACCCGGTGCAGCGGATGCTCCGCCCCCACGTCTCCACCGCGCTGGAGCTGGTTCACAGCCAGCTCGACGATCTCGAGGCCCGCCTCGTGCGCACCTTCCCCAACCTGGGCAAGCCTGGCGCCGGCGGCAGCGCTGGGGCGGCCGGGGCGGCCAACCCCTTCGCCGGGGCCTCGGCGGCCAACCCCTTCGCGGGCGCGCCGGGCGCCGGTGGGCCGTTCGCGAACCCCTTCTCGACCGCCAATCCCTTCACCGGCAACAACCCCTTCGCCGCCGCCTGGAGCGCCGTCGCCGCCGCCGCCGCGCCCCCTCCCCCGCCGTCCCCCTTCGACGAGCCGCCGCCCGAGCGCCCGGCCCCCGAGTCGGCACCGCACGCGCCACCTCCGGCGCCGCCCGAGCCCCCTTCCGCTCCGGCGCCCGCCGCCCCTGCCCCGCCGGCCGCCCCGCCCGAAGACGACGACCTCGACGCCCTCCGCAAGCGCCTCGACGAGCTCGAGGCGAGGCTGAGGAAGAGGCCTTAGACCTCAGGCTTCAGGCTGGAGGACCGACAGCGTCCGACTGCGTCGAACCACGAGGATGACCAAGGGGGGGGGTGGTCGAGCACCGCCGTGCCCGGCCGGAGCCGGTCGTGGTCGAGGAGCCACCGAGGCGAAAATGGCGAGACCGTGGGGCATACTTCCGCACTGGCGTCGTCGCCGCCGCGGCCCGCGCTGGACGTGGAGCGCTGACGGTCGTTGCGCCTGAGACGGGGGTCCGGGGCACCGCGGGTGGGTGGCGCCCCCCAAACGACCAGAGGCCGCCCACCCGCTCGGGATGGACGACCTCTGGAGAGACCGCCGACGCGCCGCCGCAGCGGCCCGCCGGACGCCGGCTCAGTGGCTGTGACCGCCGCCCGCGCCTTCGTCTTCGTCCTTGAACTCGGAGATCATCGCTTCGGTGGTGAGCAGGAGGCTCGCCACGGACGCGGCGTTCTCGAGCGCGGCGCGGGTGACCTTGGTGGGGTCGATGACGCCGGCCGCGTAGAGGTCCTCGAAGACGCCGGTGGCGGCGTTGTAGCCGTAGCCGCCGGTGCCGTTGCGGACGTTCTCAAGCGTGACCGAAGCCTCGCCGCCGCCGTTGTTCACGATGCAGCGCAGCGGCTCCTCGACCGCGCGACGGATGATCTCCACCCCGAAGCGCTGCTCGCCTTCGGCGGACACCGCGTCGAGCACGCGCTGGGCGCGGATGAGGGCCACGCCGCCGCCGGGGAGGATGCCCTCTTCGACAGCCGCGCGGGTGGCGTGCAGCGCGTCTTCCACGCGGGCCTTCTTCTCCTTCATCTCGACTTCGGTCGCCGCGCCGACGCGGATCACCGCGACGCCGCCGGCGAGCTTGGCGAGGCGCTCCTGGAGCTTCTCGCGGTCGTAGTCGGAGGTCGTCTCGTCGATCTGGGCCTTGATCTGCGCGATGCGGGCCTTGACCGCCTCGGCGGAGCCGGCGCCGTCGATGATGGTGCAGGTCTCCTTGGTGATGACCACGCGGCGCGCGGTGCCAAGGTCGGTGAGGCCGAGGTTCTCGAGCTTGAGCCCGAGCTCCTCCGCGATCAGGCGGCCGTTGGTGAGGATCGCGATGTCCTCGAGCATCTGCTTGCGGCGGTCGCCGAAGCCGGGGGCCTTCACCGCGGCGCACTGGAGGGTGCCACGGAGCTTGTTGACCACGAGGGAGGACAGCGCCTCACCCTCAACGTCCTCGGCGAGGACGACCACCGGCTTGCCGGCGGAGTGGACCTTCTCGAGGAGCTTGATGAGCTCGCGCATCGAGGAGATCTTCTTCTCGTGGATGAGGATGTAGGGATCCTCGAACACGGTCTCCATGCGCTCGGAGTCGGTGACGAAGTACGCGGAGACATAGCCGCGGTCGAACTGCATGCCGTCAACGGTCTTGAGCTCCGTCTCGATGCCCTTGTTCTCTTCGACGGTGATCACGCCTTCCTTGCCGACCTTGTCCATCGCGGTGGCGATGATGTTGCCGATGGTCGCATCCCCGTTCGCGGAGATGGTGCCGACCTGGGCGATCTGGTTGCGATCGGCCACCGGGCGGGACTGAACCTTGAGGTCGGCCACGATGGCGGTGACCGCCTTGTCGATGCCGCGCTTGAGGTCCATCGGGTTGTGGCCGGCGGCCACGAGCTTCTGGCCCTGGCGGTAGATCGCCTGGGCGAGCACGGTGGCGGTGGTGGTGCCGTCGCCGGCGATGTCGGAGGTCTTGGAGGCGACCTCCTTCACCATCTGGGCGCCCATGTTCTCGAACTTGTCTTCGAGCTCGATCTCCTTGGCGACGGTCACGCCGTCCTTGGTGACGACGGGCGCGCCCCAGGACTTCTCGATGACCACGTTTCGGCCCTTGGGCCCGAGGGTGACCTTGACGGCGTTGGCCAGGGTGTCGACCCCGGCGAGGAGCTTGTTGCGGGCGGCGGTGTCGAAGAGAATCTGCTTGGCAGCCATAGGGGAACTCCGTGTACGATGTGAAAGCTGGAGAGTGGTTGGACCGACTACTCGACGATGCCGAGGATGTCGTCCTCGCGGAGGATGAGGCGATCCTCACCGTCCACCTTGATCTCCGTGCCGGAGTACTTGCCGAACACCACGCGATCGCCGACCTTGACCGTGAGCGGGGTGACCTTGCCGTCGTCGCCGACCTTGCCGTTGCCGGCCGCGATCACGGTGCCCTCAACGGGCTTCTCCTTGGCAGCGTCGGGAAGGAAGAGGCCCGACTTCGTACGGGTCGGCTCTTCGTTGCGCTTGACCAGGACACGGTCGAACAGGGGACGGACGGTCATGTCTTCAGCTCCGGATGCCGCGCCCGATGGGGCGGGCTGAGGATGGTGGTTCAGGGTGAACAGGCGAGTCGCCGCGCGGGAACACGCCGCGCCTCGCAGCGCCGCACAAGTAGTCACGAGCAAACCCTCGTCAAGCGAGCACGGCCCATTTTTGGCTGAAGGAGGAGGAATGCCCTTGAACGCCGCGATTCCGCTGACCACCGACGCGAACCTCTTCGAGTTCTTCCGCGAGCGTGTCGACGCCGCGGCGCGCCAACGGCGCCCGCCGGTGACCCAGGACACCGTCTTCTACCTCTCGAACCTCCTCGCCGAGCAGGCGCACCCCGAGGCCGATTCCGCGCCTACCCTGGTGGAGCTTCGTGAACGTGCGGCCAACAGCTCCTTCGCGGAGTCCGTCACGTGGTGGCGGCGCCTCGGCGATCAGGCGCTGGTCGGCGTGGGCTACTTCCGCGAGCACCTCGCCCGCCGCCGCATCTCTCCGGAGTACTACGCCGAGATGGGCGCGGGTGCCTACGCCACCCTCTCGCGCCTGCTCCACGCCCCGGAAGGCGGCTTCGGCGAGGTCTTCGGCGAGATGTCCGAACGGTTCGACTCCTGCGCCGACATCGTGGCCGAGGTCCGCGACGACGGGCGTGAGCACTCCCCCGCGGACATCGTCCGCTTGTTCGAGGAGTGGCAGGCCACGGGCTCGCCGCGGGTGGCCGAGCGCCTGCGGCAGCTCGGGGTGGTGCCGGCGCGGTTCGGGGGCGTGAGCTGATGCGGACGGTGCGCGCTCACCCCCTTGCGCGGGACGCCTCGCGAGGATAGCCGCCGGGGTCTACGGATCCGGAGGCAACTTGGCCCGCATCACCGTCGAAGACTGCCTGGAGCAGGTCGACAACCGCTTCTCCCTGTGCCTCGTCACCGCCGAGCGCACCAAGCAGCTCATGAAGGGTTCCCGCCCCTTGCTCGACGAAGAAGTCGAGAACAAGGAGATCGTCACCGCGCTCCGCGAGATCGCGGCGGGCCACGTCAAGCCCGACTACTCCGGGTTCGACGACAACGAGAACCTCAAGAAGCAGAAGGCCGACATCGCCGCCGGCCAGCTCCCCCCGAGCGTGGACGATCTGCTCCCCCCCGCCGCTGACGACCTCCCGCCCGAGGCCTAGGAGTACCCATGTCCAAGATCCTCGCACCCTCGCCGTACTCCGAGGAGTCGCTGTTCGACTCGCGCGTCGTGGAGCGCCACATCGCCGAAGGCCGCACCACGACGGAGGCCTACGAGGCCTACCTCGCGTCCCTCCCCGATGAAACGGAGGAGGTCATCCATTCGGAGCTGCGCTTCACCGTGCGCAACCGCCCGCTGGCCACCGCCGGCTACGACGAAGACGAGAGCTAGTCCATCGGCGGGCGCGGCGCCCGCGCCCGAGGAGGCGTCATGAGCCGCGGTCCGTTGCACGCGCCGCGCGGGAGCGAACGCTCCTGCCGCGGATGGGTCCAGGAGGCAGCCCTCCGGATGCTCCACAACAACCTCGATCCCGAGGTCGCGGAGCGCCCGGAGGACCTGGTGGTGTACGGCGGGATCGGCAAGGCCGCCCGCGACTGGCCGAGCTTCGACCGCATCGTGGCCGCCCTGCGCGAGCTGGGCGACGACGAGACGCTCCTGGTGCAGTCCGGCAAGCCGGTTGGCATCGCCAAGACCCACCCCGACGCCCCGCGGGTGCTCATCGCCAACAGCAACCTGGTCGGCAAGTGGGCCACCTGGGAGCACTTCCGCGAGCTCGAGAAGAAGGGCTTGATGATGTACGGCCAGATGACGGCCGGCTCGTGGATCTACATCGGGTCCCAGGGCATCGTGCAGGGCACCTACGAGACCTTCGCCGAGGCCGCCCGCCAACACTTCGGCGGCAAGGCCAGCGGGCGCTGGGTGCTCTCCGGGGGGCTTGGCGGCATGGGTGGCGCCCAGCCGCTCGCCGCGATCTTCGCCGGCTTCGCCTTCCTCGGCGTGGACGTGGACGCGACGCGCATCCAGAAGCGCCTCGACACCGGCTACCTCGACGAATTCGCCCCCGACCTCGACGCCGCCCTCGCCCGCATCCAGCAGTGGACGGCGGCCGGCGAGGCGAAGTCCATCGGCGTGGTGGGCAACGCCGCTACGGTCTACGCGGAATTGGTGCGTCGCGGCGTCACGCCCGACCTCGTCACCGACCAGACCAGCGCTCACGACCCGTTGTTCTACGTGCCCGAGGGCCTCGACATGGCGGCCGCGGCTGTGCTTCGCGAGTCCGATCCAGCCGAGTTCAGCCGCCGTAGCTACGCCAGCATGGCCGTACACACCGAGGCCATGGTGCGGATGCTCGAAGCCGGCGCCCACGTCTTCGACTACGGAAACAACCTCCGCGCCGGCGCCGTCACCGGCGGGTTGGAGGAGGCGCGCGCCTTCCGGTTCCCCGGGTTCGTCCCGGCATATATCCGCCCGCTCTTCTGCGAAGGCAAGGGCCCGTTCCGGTGGGTCGCCCTCTCGGGAGACCCTGAGGACATCCGCCGCACCGACGAGGCGGTGCTCGCGCTCTTCCCCGAGAACGAGGGGCTGCGGCGGTGGATCGAGATGGCGCAGGCGCGTATCAAGTTCCAGGGGTTGCCCGCCCGGATCTGCTGGCTCGGCTACGGCGAGCGCGCCAAGGCCGGCCTCGCGTTCAACGAGCTGGTACGCAAGGGCATCGTGAAGGCGCCCATCGTCATCGGCCGCGATCACCTCGACTGCGGCAGCGTCGCTTCGCCCAACCGGGAGACCGAGGGCATGCTCGACGGCTCCGATGCCGTGGCCGACTGGCCCATCCTCAACGCCCTCCTCAACGCCGTGAACGGTGCTTCGTGGGTGAGTTTTCACCACGGCGGCGGCGTCGGCATGGGCTACTCGCTCCACGCCGGTCAGGTCATCGTCGCCGACGGGACCGACGCCGCGGCGGCCCGCCTCGAACGGGTCCTCACCGGCGATCCGGCGATGGGCGTATGGCGACATGTGGACGCGGGGTACGAGCGCGCCCGCGAGGTCGCGGCCGAGCGGGGCGTGAAGCTGCCCTGAGGCGAAGAAGAGAGCGCTGATCTGGGCGATGCGCGAAACACGCGCCGCCTTCACCGGGCGATCATGGCTGCGCATCGCGGCGCCGCTGCCGCGCTCGTCTCTCGGCGGAATACGTCTGCGCCGTGGTTCGGCTCGTCCCCTTCCTGCTCTTGGGTGGTTGTGGCACGGCTACGCCAGAGGCCATGCCGAAGGCAGAGAAGGCCGAGATCACCCCTCCGGGTGACTGGCTCCTGGCCCCCCCCGCCGCGCGTCCCGACCTCGTCCTGGTCCTCGAGCAGGGCCTCCGCGTCGATCTTGGTGGTGCGGCGAGCGGGGAAGCCGCCTTCTTCGGCGCCGCACCCCAGAAGCCGGCGCTGCGGTTCACCCGCGCCTTCACCGCGTCGGTCAGCCCATTCGTCGCCACTGTCAGCGCGCTCACGGGGCGGTATCCTTCGGCGATCCCCATCTGTAGCTGGGGGATGGGGGCCGAGACCGCGCCGTGGTGCGCCGCGATCCCGGCGGACGCCCCCACGCTCCCCGAGGTGCTCGGGCTGTACGGCTACGCCACGGCCCTGTTCGGGACGGCGCCCTCGTTCCACGAACACGCCACCTTGGACGCCGAGTTCACCGAGGCCCACCAGGTCCCCGGCTCCCCCGCCCTCCCGGCCACGGTGGACGCCGCCCTGGCCTGGTGGTCCGCCCACGCCGATCAGCCCCGGCTCCTCGTGGTCACGGACGACCTCATGCACGAGCTTCGCGACAAGGTGGCTGGCTCCGGGGGCGCGGACGGCTTCAGCGCCCAGGCCCTGCACGATCTCGCGAGCCGCTACGTGCGCATCGCCGGGGAGCGGGGCGCCGAGATCGGCAGGCTGGTCTCGGGCACGGTCGGGGGCGGTCCGCGCCCCGCCTACGCCTTCGTCACCTCGGGCACCGGCTTGAACCTCGGGGAACGGACCGGAACGCCGAGCCTCCCCAACGTGCCGCTGCACCGGGACGTGGTCCTGGAGCGCACGATGCACGTCCCGCTGGCGGTCTACGCCTCCGGCGCGGGCGAGACCCTCACGGTCCCCGAGGTCGTGGAGCTCCTCGACCTCGTCCCCACGCTCGCCCGGCTCGGCGGTGCGATCCCCCCGGCGAACCTCGTGGGCGTGGACCTCCTCGCGAACAAGCACGATCCCGCGCGCGTCGCCTACGCCGAGTTCGGGGACATGTTCGCGGTGCGCTCCGCAACGCACCTGCTCCTCGCACGGGTGTGGCAGCACGGCGGAACGACCTTGGACCCGGAGCTCACCAAGCGCGTGTTGGAGGCCAGGCCCGGGATCACGAGCTTCGGGCTCCATGAGGTGGAGCACGACCCCTTCCAGCAGGACGACCTCCTCGGCGCGGAGGCGGCCCTCGGCCTGGACCTTTATCGGAAGCTCCTGGCGATCCGCCAGGGACCCGGCGCCCCGCCGCCGGACGCGCTCACCCCCGAGCGCATCGAAGCGCTGCGAACGTCGGGGACGATCAGCTACTTCTGACCGCGGCGAGGCCGCTCCAAAGGCGCCGCCGAACGCGGGGCCGACGGATAGCAGGGCGGATGCTGCTCTGGACCTCCCTCGCCCTCGCGGCCGGCCCCCGGATCCTCCTCGTCGGCGACACCGGGGAGGACAACCCGATCGCCCGCGTCGTGAGCGCTGATGTGGGGAAGGAGCTCAACGCGGCCCAGTGGCTCCTCGCCCTCGGCGACCTCTACTACGACGCCCCACCGGTGGATGATCCCCATTGCGTGGACAAGGTGGCCGAGCGGTATCGGGCTTTCTACGGGGCCTTCCCCGCCACAAAGGTCATCCCGGTCCTCGGCAACCACGATCTGACCACTGAGGCGCAGGAGTCGTTCTCGCCTGCGGCCCGGGACTGCTCCGTCGCCGCGTTCAAGCAGCTCGGTTGGGTCAAGGACGGGAGCTACCCGTCGGCCGTGCGCAAGCTCGACAAGGGCGGCGTGCACGTGGACCTCGCGGTGATCGACGCCGGGTTCTACGGCGCCGGCGCGCCTCGGCCCACGCTGACGTTCCGCAAGGACGCGTGGCGGTTCTACGCTGCGCACTACACCTGGCGCACCACCGCCGGCAAGTGCGACGAGCAGGACAAGATTCCGGTCGATTGGCTGGGAAAACCCCCGATGGACCTATGGCTCAACGGCCACGCCCATCACCTCGACGCGGTGCCCGTGGACCCGGTGCTCGCGCTCACGTCCGGCGGGGGCATGCAGATGCGCGAACGCCACGAATGTCCTGGCGTCACCAGCCTGTTCACCTACGTGCAGGAGCCCAACGCGCCCAAGGTGGGCGGCTACCTCGCGCTCGATGTGCTCTCGGCCACGGAGGTGCGGGTCACTCCACGCGTCTGCACCCTTGAGGGCTGCGAGTGGAAGCCGGCAGCGCGGTGTACCCGGGTGACGGAGGGCTTCGGTGTGAGCTGCGTGATGGAGCCGTCGACGGGCGCGGCTCCGTAGCCGGCGGACGCCGGTTCCCGACGTGATTATCGTCTCGCCATGCTCCTGATCCTCACCCTCGGCTGCGTCCCCCCGATCCTCGACTCCGGCGACACCGCCGACACCGGGGACACCGCCGACACCGCGGACACCGCCGACACCGCGGACACCGCCGACACCGCCGACACCGGGGACACCGCCGACACCGCGGACACCGCCGACACCGCGGACACCGCCGACACCGGCTCGCCTTGCACCACCGGCCCCTGCCCCCTCGAGGTGACCGACGTCACGCTCGAGTACGCCGACCCGACCTCCCCCCACACCCTGGACGCCGCCTGGGACGTGGACGCCGCCGCGATCGCCGACCTCCACCTCGCCGACGGCTGCTGCCCAACGGTCGGCGCCAGCGCCTCCTACGACCCCACCACGCTCCGCGTGTCAACCGCGGTCACGCTCACCGACGACCTGTGCGACTGCTTCACCGGGTTGAGCGTCCGCTTCCGCGTACACGGAATCCCCAGCGGCAGCTGGACCGTCACCGACGGCGCATTGGACGCCCCGTTGGTCGTCCCCTGAATCGGTGATATCCGAAAAAACAGACTTCGTTCCCCGATCGGGACTTACTTCGAGCAGATGCTGCTCGTACCGCTCTTCGCCGCCATGGTTCCCATGGCGATCGCCGACCCCGACCCGAACCCTGAGCCCGGCACCGCCGCCGAACCGCCCGTCGATGCCCCCCCGCCCGTCGATGCGCCCACGCCGCCCCCCCAACCGCCGCGGCCCGACGCGCCGCCGCCGCATCCGCAGCCCCCGGGCTCCGGCGTCCACCTCCGCTTCGGCCTCGGCGCCGACCTCGCCGCGCTCGGTGCCCCGGAATTGGCGGGCCTCGGCCTCGGCGCGCAGGCCCGGATCGGGCTTCAGCTCAACCCATGGTTCGCCGTCTACTATCAGCCACACGCGCTCGGGGGGGTGATCGTGACCGGCCCCGACAGCGCGGCCCTCTTGGGGGCGATCTACAACACCGCCATGTTCGAGCTGGACCTGCCGGTGCTGGAGTTCGGCCTCGGCCCCTCCTGGGACGTCCTCGGCCTCGCCGGCTGCCAGATCGGCGCGACCGATTGTGGGTCCGGGAGCGGACGGTTCTTCGGCCTCGACTTCCGGGCCGCGCTCCGCTTCGGCCCGCACGGACCCGGTACACACGGCGGGCTGGCCCTCGAGGCCGATCTTCACCCGACGTTCCTCGGCCACGACACGCTCACGGCGTTCACGATCGGGCTCGGTGGGGACTTCTACTGAGCCGGAACCCGATAGACGGCGGGGATGACCCTCCTGCTCCTCGCCCTCGCCTGCTCGTCTGAAGCCCCTCCGCCCGCGGCGGCTCCCCCGCCGCCCGCCGCCGAGCCTCCGCCCCCGGCGCCTGCGCCCGCGCCCCAGCCGGCTGCGGGCCAGCCCTGGGCGATCGACAGCGCGGCGAGCACCATCACCGCCAGCGCCCACAAGGTGATCGGGGGCCATGAGCTCGGCTTCCCGGGCGCCACCGGCGCGGCCCTCGTCAACGGGGAGGCCCTCACCGGCGTGGACGTCGCCGTGTCGATGTCCGGGCTCGTCGCCGACCCCGAGAAGCTGCGCACCCACCTGCTCACCGCCGACTTCTTCGACGCGGCGCAGTTCCCCGAGGCGAAGTTCCACAGCACCCAGGTCACGGGAGCGGCGCCCGCGTACACGGTCACCGGGACGCTGGCGCTGCACGGCGCCGAGAAGGAGGTCACGTTCCCGGTCACCGGGAGCGTGGCGGCCGGGGTGTTCACCGGCACCGCCGAGCTCGTCCTCGATCGGAAGGACTTCGGCCTGGTCTACCCTGGGAAGCCCGACAACCTCATCCAGGACAACGTGGAGCTCCACGTGAAGCTGGTCGCCAAGGCGCCGTAGGCGATCACTCCGTCCACCACGTCCCCTCCCCCGGCTCCAGGTGGAGGGCCTGGTCGTCCTCGAACGTGAGGTCCACCGGGAACGGGTTCGGGTTCACCGCCACCCAACCTGCGGAATACTCTCGGACCCACGCGCCGTTTTGCCGGTCGATGGGCGCGACCGGACGCCCCAGGTCTTGCGCCCACTCCTCGCTCCACGGGTCCTCCCCGGCGCCCCAGTAGCCCCAGGCCGAATCGCTCTCCCCGTCCCAGGCGAGCAACCAGCTCGCCCGGCCGTACCGCTGGCCGGACGAGGCGCCTTCCACGCCGGGCCCGTAGGTGATCGCGAGGTACCCGACGTCGGCCTCCTGCGCGAGGAGCATGGTGTCGAGCGTGGCCTCCCACTCGTCGCCGAGGAAGTTCGCGGAAACATCCCAGCGCATCCAGTATTCGCGCACCCAGTGCGTCACGTAGGGGAGCATCTCGGCGGCCTGCACCAGCTGCGTGGTATCCCAGGGGTTGAGCGCGATGTTCGGCGCCACCGCCAACCCCTCCGCCTGGAGCGCGGGGCCCACCGCCGCCATGAACGCGACGGTCGCCTCCCCGTAGGCCTCATCCGTTGGATATTCGGCGATCGGCGTACCCTGATCACCGAGGCAGTGGCCCGGAAAGGTGTTCACGTCGTCGAGCATCACACCATCGAAGCCGTCCGCGGTCACGCGCGCCAAGACCGCGGCCGTCCACGCGGCCTGGTAGCCGGGGTTCCCCACCTCCGCGGCCCATACTTCGGGGTGATCGCAGTAGACCAGGCGCTCGCCGGCGGCGTCGTGGAGGAACCAGGACTCCTCGGCGAGGTCGGCGCGGACGCCGGTGGACGGGTGATCGTCCCCATCTGAGCGCATGCCGCCGACCTTCTGGTACGCAAAAACTCGGGCCTCCGGGTTCGCCGCTCGGATCTCCGGCAGGAGCGGGTACATCGACTCCTGGAGGAAGATCACCCGGTACTCCCCAGCCCCGGCGCCCGTCGGCCACGCCCGGTCGTCCCAGGACTGCGCCACCAGGAGCCCGCGGACGCCCGCGGGGCCGCCACCGCCGGAGTCCCCCGTCTCACCAGGGTCTCCGCTCTCCCCCAGATCGATGGATTCCCCTGAGTCGACGCCCGCGCCGTCGTGCGCAGGCGCCGGGTTCTCGGTGGACTCGGGGGCGGCACAGGCGAGGAAGAACACGCCTCAACATACGCGCCGAACCGGCCCGTTGCCACCGCTCCCGACCGCTACCCGCGACCGTCGAGGAAACGCTCCAGGTTCGTGGCGTTGAGCCGGTAGTTCGGCGCCACCCGCCCGCGGCGCAGCTCCTCGCCGGTCCGCCCGTCCACGACGACCAGGACGGCGTGCGGATCGTCTTCGTCGGCGGCGATGTCCAGCGACGCGCTCACCCGATCGCCGCTCTCGCGCACGTAGTCGAAGGCCCGGTGCAGACGGGCCCGCGCCTGGTTGGCGTGGCGGATCAGCACGTCGTTCGCGGTCTTCACCAGGGTGCGAAACGCCGAAGAGTCGAGGGGCTTGGGGTTCTTCTTGTCTCGCCCCATCGTCCAGGGGCCGACGAGCGCGGGCGCCGGGTCGCCGTCCCGGGTCATCTCCACGGCCCACCCGTCGTCGTCTTCGTTCTTGAGCACGCGGGCGGTCCACCCGTCGCGGATCCACAAGCCCGGCTCCATCACGTCGGCCTTGGTCGTCGGTTCGTTCATGCGGGGGCCTATCGCGCTATCCTGGGCGGGGAGTCCCCATGCCCCACACGGAGCCTTGGCCGTGATCGCCACCCTGCGCCGCCGCGCGCTCACCTTCTCCGCGTTGGCCCTGGCCTTCGTGGTGGCGTGGGCGGGCGCGCCGCTCTGGCTCTTGCTCGCGGTCATCGTGGACCTCGTTCGGCGCCAGAAGCTCGCCACGGTCCGTTTCATCGCCTTTATCCTTGGCCTTTTGGCCTGCGAGGCGATCGGCGTGGGGGTCGCGCTGGCGATCGGTAGCGACCCCGGGCGGAACTACGCCCTCCAGCGGCGCTGGGCCGGCGCGTTGTGGACGCTCGGCTCCCGCCTCTGGCGCCTCCGCCTCACCGTGAGCGGCGACCCCCTGCCACCGGGCCCCTTCGTGGCGTTCGTACGGCATGCTTCGTATGCCGACACCCTGCTGCCCATGCTCACGATGGCCGGCCCGGAGCGGCTCCCGCGGTACGTGCTGAAGGCCGAGCTCCGCGCCGACCCCTGCCTCGACCTCGTCGGCTCCCGGATCCCCAACGTCTTCGTGCGCCGCGGCGCGGGGGACGAGGGGCAGCTCGCGGAGGTGGCGGCCCTGGCGGCCACGGTGGGGCCTCGCGACTTCGTGGTCATCTACCCGGAGGGGACCCGCTTCACCCGGCGCAAGCGGGAGCAGGCGATCGCCCGGGTGCCCGAGCGCTGGCGCGCCGCCGCCGCGGCCCTCACGCACACGCTCCCGCCCCGGCCTTCGGGCGCGTTGGCGCTCCTCGACGCCGGCCTCGACGTGGTCTTCGTCGCCCACGCCGGCCTCGACGGCGTGAACAAACTCCCGAACCTGTTCTCGGGCGGGATCGTCGGGCAGGAGCTGAGGGTGAACCTCCGCCACGTCCCCGCCGCGGACATCCCCCCGGATCGCGACGCGCGGATCGCGTGGCTCTACGCCGAGTGGGCGCGGGTGGACACGTTCGTCCGGGAGGCGTCGCCCGCTACGGCGCCTGAGGCGCCTCGGCCTCCGACAGCACCGCCTCGGTGACCAAAAGCGGCGCAGCGCCCACCCGGAGCGTCACCTCGTGGGGGTTGAGCGGGCTCAGGGGCGGGTCGATGCGCAGGACTCGCCGCTCCGGCGCCCCGTCGCCCGGGAAGCTGACCACACCGGACCAGACGACCTTCGGGGTTCCCCCCTGCCGTCGGACCACCTCCACGGTCAGGCTCCCCGCCTCCTCGCCGTCGGTGGGGAACGCTGCGGCGGTCAGCGTGAGGGTGTCGATGCCGAGGGGGTGGGCCGCCATACGCGCCCCCGAGTAGTGGACGGTGGCGACGTCGCCCGCGAGGAGCCAACCCGGCAAGAACGCGTTGCCCCCATGGCATTTGCGCTTGGGCTCGGCGCCGGCCTGAGGGAGGCAAGCCACTCCGGCGCGGTCGGCCACCTCGTCCGCGCTCGCGGGTAGCGGGCCCAACCCGTCCGCGCGAGCCTCGAACCGCGGGGTCGACGCGAGCAGGTAGGTGCGCGCCCAGTCATGGCCGACGATCCAGTGCGGGTCCGGGGTGTCGACCCGGAGTTGGTGCACCGCGAGCCAGGCGCCGGGTCCGGCGCGGATGGCGATGTTCCAGGGGGAAGCTGCCGCGTCGACCTCGGCACGCGCTCGGAGCACGCGTCCCTCGCGAAGAAACGGCACGCCCTTCCCGGCGACCGACAGCTCCGCCCCGTCGCCCACCACCGGCCGGAGGACCGCCTCGATCGTCGCCTTGCCTCCAGGTACCGCGGGCATCGACCAGCGGAGCGTCGAGCCCGGGTACACCCAGCTCACCGCCTCGCCCCGCCCGGCGTCGAGGCTGCCCGCGGGGTCCAGGTCCGCCCTCAAGGTGCCCAACGCCGGCGACGGCGGCGAGATCCGCACTCCACTGGGACCGTGGACGAAGCTGGACGAACACGGCGCATCCGGAGCCGAACGGGGGGCGTGTGGGGCGAGGGCCACGCCGTCGACGAACAGGCGCAGGGGGCTGGAGTGGCCGAGGCCGGCGGCGTAGAGCCGGTCGTCGGAGAGGGCGTCGAGGCCGGAGATCGGCACATCCCACCGGCAATTGGCCCCATCGACCGCCACCGGCGCGCCGAGGGCCAGGGTCGGCAGCTCCCCCTCCCGCGTCACCGCCGTCGCCCGGAGCGGAGGTGCGGCGGGGAGCACCCCGCCGTCGAGCACGTCCCCCGCGAGCAGCCGGTCGGCGAGGGCGGCGGTCAGCGGCGCGGCACCCACGCGGGTCATGTGGAGGTCATCGCGGAACGCACCAGGAGGGAGCTGCAATTCGTGCAGGTCGATCCAACTCGCGCCCATCGCGTTGACCAGCGCGTACAGCCGGCCCTCCACCTCCGGCGGCACCTCGTCCTTCGTTCGCGCCGTGCCCCCGACCGGCGCCCGCACAAACACCACCCGCGCTCCGTGGGCGTACGCGAGCCGGACGATCTCCGGGAGGAAGCCCGCGGCCGGGTCCTCCGCGGACGCCTGCATCGCCTCGGGGCGCGCCTCCGCCACCGGCACCACGCGCGTCTCGGCGGTGGTGCGCTGACCGGCGGTGGTGAACAGCTCATCGAGGGCGGCGCGGCCATCGGCGGCGCTCATCGAGGGGAAGAAGAGGCCGAAGCCGGCGTCTCGCGCGCCGCTGAGCAAGCCCTCGCGCAGATCGGTGGCGCGGTCCCGGGCTCGCCCGGCGGCGTCCCGGCGGAGGACCCGGCGGTCGAGCACCTCGCTCGGCCCGGTCACGATGGCCTCGATCGCCCGCCGCTCAGAGTCCGCGATCTCCGCCCCGTGGAGCATGGACGCGAGCTGCCCGTAGACAACGACGAGGCGCGGCGAGAACCCACCGCCGTAGATTCGCTGCTCCAGAAGCGCATACCAGGCTGGCGCGCCCGAGCCGTAGACCACGAGCTGGGCCGCCGGCTCGGGCTGGTCGAGCGCCTCGGCGAGCGCGGCGCCGTCGATGTCCGAGCCGGCCTTGCTGTTGCCGATGACCACCACCGAGGGCGGGTGGCGCTTGAGCTGGGCGTCCATCTCGGCGGCGCGCGACGGAGGTTCGTCGGTGGTCTCCGCTCGGGTGAAGGCGATCGCGACCCCGGCCAGGAGCAGCGCCGGCATCACCGTCGCGGCGAGGATCGGCAGCGCCCGCCCGCTCATCGCAGTCTCCCGCACGCCCACACGGCTGCGGCGGAGCAGGCAAGACGGGGCGTGGACCGGCGGACCATTCGGGCAGCGTAGCTTCGCCGGGGGGGCGGGGGCCAGCCACGACGGGCCAGGCTCAGCTCTCCGGCCGGCCTCCTGCCCAGGGTCAACGGCGTTGGGGGCGCCATACACCGGCGTGGCCCATCCCACCCTCATCAGGCGCAACGACCGTCAGCGCTCCGCTTCCATCGCCCGCCGCCGGGCTCAGCCGCCGAACCGAGCCCGGAGCCCCGCGATCACCGGGGGATCCGCCGGCGCCCACTCCAGGCCGTCGAGCTCGGCCAACGTGAACCACCCGCACGCGTCGTGCTCGGTGAGCCGAGGATCCCCCTCGGCGACACAGGCGTAGCCCACCAGGTGGATCCGCCCCGTCACCCCTTCGCCCACCGCGGCCCCGACCGCGACGACCCAGCCGAGCTCCTCCAGGAGCTCACGCCGCAGCGCGGCGTCGTCCGGCTCGCCGGGCTCCACCTTGCCCCCGGGGAATTCCCAGGTGCCGGGGTGGGACATGCCGGGGCCACGCCGGGCGGCGAAGACCCGCCCGCCGCGCAGCACGCACGCGCACACGACGCGCGTCGTCCGCCACTCGGACGAGACCTCCGGCGGACACCCCATCGTTCAGCTCGCGGACGCGTCCGAGGGGGGCTCCGGCACCGGTCCGGACGGGTAGTACGTGACCTCGATGTGCGCCCCGCGCTCCGGCACCGCGTCGCCGTTGAACTGGATCTGCGCGTAGTCGGGCAGGTAGGTCCAGCCGTTGGTCGCGTCCTCCGCGACGCTGGCACCGCCCTTGTTCGGGTCGCTGAAGTCCTCGCCGGGCGCCCACACCTTCACCTTCGGGTTGTTCTTGCCCTCGTCGGCCTCGGTCGCGGGATCATCGGCGAGGTACGAAGCGGCGTGGGTGAGCTGGAAGTTGGTGAGGATGCCGGTGGCCACCAGGCCGAGCGACTGCATGATCGGCGAGTAGTCCTGGAGGCAGATGTCCGCCTCCACCCCGCCCATCATCTTGATCGCCTCCGAGTAGCGCTTCCCCGGGACCGCGAACTGGCAGTTCTCCACCGCCTCCGGCCCGATGATGCCGGAGAGCACCACGCCGCCCGTGCCCGCCTTCACGTCCTGCAGGCCGGCCACGAGGTCGCCCACGGGGGTGAGCTCGTCGTAGCGGGTGTAGCAGTCTTCGCCGGTGGTATCCCCGAGGCGGCCGCCGTCGGAGCAGTCGTTCTCGTCGGAGAGGATGATGACCATCAAGAGCGCGTCGTCGCGAACGAAGCCGGCGTTGTAGTTCTGGCTCAGCGGCGGGCTCACCGCGTTGAGCGCGACCTCGAGCCCCTTCTCCTTGTCGCTGCCGCCGGTGCCCTGCTCGACGAGGTTGGTGAAGTCGGTGCCGTAGGTGCAGTCCACCGGGTTGCCGTCGTCGCGGCAGGCGGACGTGAGGTAGTTCGGCGTGCCGAGGAGCACGCTCGCCTTGCTGTTGGTGGAGTCGCCATCGCTGGTGATGAGGCCGATGTGGAAGTCCATGTCGGCGTCGTCGAGCTCGGCGATGAAGTCCGCGCCCGCGGCCTTCACGGCGGCCTGCTCTTCCTTCATCGAGGTGCTGTCGTCGATCACCCAGAGGATGTCGACCTTGTTGGACGGGGCCTGATCGAACTCATCGGTGGTTTCGGTGCGGGCCGTGCCGTAGTCCTGGTCACAACCGACGAGCGCGAGGACGAGCGTGGACGCCAGGGCGAGGCGCATGCGGAACTCTCCATCGACGAATGTAGCGGAGTGACCGCCGCCGCGCGCGCACAAAAACGGTGCAGCGCGCGCCGGCGTGCTCGCCGCGACTACAGCGGCGGCCCGATCACTTGCTGAAGGTGACGTCCGTCACGCAGATGTCGTTGAACTCCGTGCCCTTCACCACCCCAGAGAACGTCAGCTTCACCGAGCTGGTCTGGTGCGGGGAGATCGCGATGGTCGTCGGGAGGCGGGTGTCCTTGAGCTCGACGGTCTGCGTGGCGCCGTCGCTGAAGGTGAGCGTGGCCGAGGTGGCGCGGTTCACCTTGCCGTTGACGTCCGCCGTGGCGGCGCCGTTGCGAACCTTCATCGAGCTGATGGTGGTGGCGCGCGCGAAGGTGACCTGGATCCACTCGCCGGTGCCGTCGGACTTGGCGTTGCCTTCGCACCACATCGAGTCGCCCATGCCGTCGGCGGCCTGCATCGCGCTGTAGACGCCGTCGGCGTCCTCGGCGGCCTGGCTGGAGGAGGTGGCGGAGAGCACGTCCGCAGCGCCGGTGGACTCGTCGTCGAAGAAGCGGACCTCGGTGATCGCCGTGTCCACGCCCTTGCCGGGGTGAAAGCCCTTCACGCGCAGCTTCACCGTCTGCGTGGTCTTGGCAGACTTCAACCGGAGCACCTGCGGGGCCTGCTTGTCCTCGGTGGTGAACTCCTCCGTGGAGCCGTCGGCGTACTCGGCCACAATGGTCTTCGGCCGGTTGAAGTGGGAATAGGCCTCGGCGTCCGACCAATCGCCGCCCCAGACCACGAGGCTGGTGATCTTCTTGGCGGCGCCGAAGTCGGCCTGCACCCAGGCGCCCATGCCCGCGCCGGAGTCGCCCTCCACCCACACCCCGGCCTGCTTGTTGTCGCTGAGGTGCGTGGCCTCGAAGTCCCGCGTGGCCGCGGCGGCGGCGGTGGACGAGGCGGTCCACGCCTCGACCTTCACTTGATCGGCGAGCGCGACGGTCGACAGGAGCAGCGCGGACAGGAACATCAGGGGGGACCTCAGAAGTTGGCGGTGAACGAAGCGCGGGCGCCTTCGAAGCCCGGGAGGGTGCGGCACTGGCCACCGGCGCAGCGGATGCCCGCCCGGTAGGCGCCGTAGAACAGCTTCAGCGTGGTCGCGCTGGTGGGCTGCCATTGTAGCTCGCCCGCCATGTACACCGCATCGCTCACGTTGCCGGTGGAGGCGATGAGCGAGTTGTCGGAGTAGTCGGTGTACACGATGATGGCGTAGGGCGTGCCGATCTTGAAGGCGACGGCGCTGGAGAAGTCGGTGTAGTCGGTCTGCTGCACCGGATTGACGCCCCAGTGGTAATGCAGGACGTTCGGGGCGAGCTCGACGCTCAGCTCATGGCCCAGCGGGATGGTGACGGAGAGATCGCCATGGGCGGTGCTGTCCCCCGGGTTGGAAGCGGGCGCGTCGTCCCGCAGGTCCATCCGGTAGCCGCCGTTGAAGAGCACGTGGAACTCCCCGCGGATGAGGAGGATTCCCCCCATCGCGTGCACGATGGTCTCGGGCTCGGCGTTGAAATGCACGCCGCCGAGGTCCTGGTCGCGGAAGCTGGCGACCGAGACGTAGGGGGTGATGGTGTCGCTGCCCTGACCGAGCGCGAAGTCGACCCGCGCGCGCCCGCCGGCCACGTCGTTGCTGTTCACCGCCGCGGAGCTGTCCTCGGTGATCGCCCGGTCATACTCCAGGGACGGGCCGCTCACGACCTCGTAGCCCTCGCCGCTGGTGAGCGTGTTCGCCCACTCGGTGTCCTTGTAGAGCTTCCCTTCGAGGAGCACCACCGCCACGCCCGGATACGCGGAAGCACTCACGTAGCCGGCGTACCCGGACTTGACCGGGATCTCCGGGGCGTCGTAGGCGAAGTAGTCGAACTCGGCGCCGAGGTCGAACGGGCCGACGCTGGAGGCTTCCACTGTGGCGCCGGCCACCGCGGCGTCGAGCCCGCTGCGCCAGGCCACGAAGGGGTTGCCGGTGGGATCGTAGGCGCGGGCGAACTGGAACGCGACGCCCTGTGCGCCCACGTGCACGGGCCCGTACCAGTCGGCGCGGAGGCCGTGGACCGCGTGGGGGAGATCGGGCTTCATCCCGACGTTGGGGTTCTCCATCCGCATCTGCTGGGGGTTGGCCACCGCCTCGACGAGGTGCAGCTCCCAGGGCCCCCCCGACCACGCGGCATGGAGGCCCCGAAGCGACGTGTCCACGTCGATGTCGGTGTTGCGGACCATGTTCAGGGAGAGGCCGCGGCCGAAGGCCTCATAGGAGTCGCCCAGGGTCCAGCTCAGGCCGCCCGATTGGCCCGTGAGCCACAGCTTCTCCAGGCCGAACCAGACGTTGGGGTGCGGGCCCATCAGCCCGGCGCTCCAGAGCTCGCGCTCGAACGAGCGCTCATCGTCGAGGATGTACTCGTTGGACGCCAACATCACCGCGTCGCCCTGCAGGCCGAGGGTGAGCAGCGAGCTGCCGCCCGTGAGCTGGAGGCGCTCCACGAACTCCTGGTAGTCGTAGACCGGCTCGTCGGGGAAGTCGGGGAGGCGCTGGTCGGACTGGTAGAAGCGGAAGCGGAAGTCTTCGAGGCCGTGGGTGGAGCCGCCCTGGAGGGTGCCGGCCATCGGCTCGGGCGCGGGCTCCTCGGGCGCGTCGACCGGCGCCTCAACGGGGGCAGGCGGGGCCGCCTCGACGGGCGCCGACGCCTCCGCGCCATCCGCGGCCCAGGCCGCCGAGGGCACTACGACGAACAGGGCGCCAAACGCCCACGATCCCCGACCGACCCGCACGGGCTACTTCGCCAGCAGCGCGAGGAGCTCTTCCTTCAGCTTCACCTCGTCCCCCGGGTTGTAGCCCGAGTGCACCGAGGCGATCTTGCCGTCCTTGCCGACGAGCATGTTGAACGGAAGGGTCTTCGCCGGGTTGAACTGCGAGACCACCTTCGTGTCGGGGTCCCGGAGGATGGGGTAGGTCAGGTGCTTGCTCATCACCAGCGGCTTCACCGCGGCGTTGAGCTTCGCCTCATCCGTGGAAATCCCGACGATCTGCACGCCCTTGGCGCCGAGCTCCGCGTAGATCTCCTGGAGCTTGGGCATCTCCACCTGGCAAGGCCCGCACCAGGTGGCCCAGAAGTTCACCAGGACCACCTTGCCCTTGAAGGAGGAGAGCTTCACCTCCCGCCCATCGAGGTCCTTCAGGGAGAACTCGGCCGCGCTGCCGACGGCGGCACCATCCGCGGCGCGGGCCGGGGGGGCGAAGGAGAAGGCGGCGAGGGCGAGGAAACAGGCGGCGAGGGCGACGCGGACGAAGCGCATGGGACTCCCGGGGGGGCGATGTATACCCCCAACGCGCGACCGACAAAAGCCATTGCCACGGAATGCAACAAGCTCCTGACGCCGCCCGGCGCCGCATCCCCGCCGGTTTCTCGATAGACCGCCCCGATGCGCGCCCGCATCCTCGTCGTCGACGACGAACCCTCGATCCGCACCGTCCTCAAGGCGCACCTCACCCGCGACGGGTACGAGGTGGTCACCGCCACGGACGGGGCCGAGGCCGTCGGCGCCCTGGGGCAGGCTCCGTTCGATCTGGTGCTCTCCGACCTGAAGATGCCGGGGATGAGCGGGCTGGAGCTCCTGGCGTGGGTCACGCGCGAGCAGCCGGGCCTGCCGGTGATCCTCATCACGGCGCACGGCACGGTCGACACGGCGGTGGAAGCCCTGAAGCTCGGCGCGCAGGACTTCATCACCAAGCCGTTCGACCTCGACGAGCTCAAGCAGGCCGTGGAGAAGGCGCTGCTCGTGGAGCGCGCCCGCCGCCGCAACTGGCTCGACGACTCGCTGATGGACGGCGAGGGCTCCCGCTTCGATCTGGTCGGAAAAACCGCCGCGATGCAGCGGGTGTACTCGCTGGTGGAGCGGGTCGCCGACTCGCCGACCACGGTGCTCCTGGTCGGCGAGAGCGGCACGGGGAAGGAGCTCGTCGCCCGGGCGCTGCACGCCCAGAGCGCCCGACGGAGCGGCCCGTTCATCACGGTGAACTGCGGCGCCATCCCCGACGCGCTGTTCGAGAGCGAGCTCTTCGGCCACGAGAAGGGCGCCTTCACCGGCGCGGCCTCGGCCAAGCCCGGGAAGTTCGAGCTCGCCGACGGCGGAACCCTGCTGCTGGACGAGGTGGGGGAGCTCGGGCGCGACATGCAGGTGAAGCTCCTGCGCGCGCTCCAGGAGCGCACGATCGACCGGGTGGGCGGCACCCGACCCCTGAAGGTGGATGTGCGGGTGATCGCCGCCACCAACGTCGATCTCCAAGGGATGGTCACCGCGGGGACGTTCCGAGAAGACCTGTACTACCGCCTCGCCGTCGTGCCGATCCGCCTGCCGCCGCTGCGGGAGCGCCGCGAGGACATCCCCCTCCTCGTGCGGCACTTCGTCCACCGCTTCAACGAGCGGCTGGGCATGAACGTCACCCTGGTGGACGACGGGGTGATGGCCCGGCTGGTGCACTGGCATTGGCCCGGCAACATCCGCGAGCTGGAGAACACCATCGAGCGCGGCGTGCTGCTCTCCGAGGGCGGCGCCCTCACCGCGGACGTACTCCCGGAGCCCAACGCCGAGCCCGCCGGCCCGGCCCACGGGGACCTCCCGCCGGTGGAGCCGGGCGGCATCGGCCTCAAGGAGTATGTGCGGGTGCACACCTCGCGCCTGGAGCGGGACCTCATCCTCAAGAGCCTGGAATCCGAGTCGGGCAACGTCACCCGCACCGCCCGGCGTCTCGACATCTCCAGGAAGGCGCTCCAGCTCAAGATGAAGGAGTACGGGCTGCGTGACGACGGAAACGACTAAGGTGCACGTCACCGCGCTGCAGATCTACTATGAGGACACCGACCTCTCGGGGGCGGTGTACCACGCCAACTACCTGCGCTATTTCGAGCGGGCGCGCGAGCACCTGCTGGGCCCGGCGGAGCTGGTCCGCCTCTGGCGCGACGAGGGCACCGGCTTCGTGGTCTACAAGTGTGAGCTCACGTTCCGCGAGCCCGCCGGCTTGGGCGACGTGCTGGAGGTGCGCACGCTGGTGAACATGGAGAGCGAGTTCCGCGCCGTGTTCAACCAGAGCGTGTGGCGGCCAGGCGCGAAGCAGCCGATGGTCGAGGGCAAGGTGCAGCTGGTCTGTGTGGACCGGCAGAACCGCCTCGTGCCGCTGCCGCCGACGGTGCGGGAGCGCATCCGGGCCGGTGCGGACGAGACCGGCTGATCTCCCCGTCGCCGCCGCGATACCTTCCCGCATGTCCGCCGATCTCCACCGCTGGGCGCTCCCCTCCCCCGTCGGTCCGCTCGTCGCCGAGCTGGACGACGCCGGGAACCTCGTCGCGCTTGGCCGGGCGAAGGTGGAGCTCCCGGGGCGCGCCCGTAGCCACCCGACGATCGAGCTCCTGGAGGCGGAGCTGGGCCGCTACTGGGCCGGCGAGCCCATCACGTTCACGGTGCCCGTCGCGCCCAAGGCCACGCCGTTCGAGGCCAAGGTGTGGGCGGAGCTCCAGCGGATTCCCTGGGGCCACAGCGTGAGCTACGGCGCGCTCGCCGAGCGGATCGGCAGCAACGCCCGCGCCGTCGGCCAGGCCAACGGCCGCAATCCGGTCGCCATCGTGATCCCCTGCCACCGGGTGCTGGGGAAGGACGGCAGCCTCGTCGGCTACGCCGGCGGGCTGGACATGAAGCGGGCTTTGCTGAGGGTTGAGCGGCTGCTTTTGTTGTGAGACCAGCGCCCGGCGGCCGGTGCCCGACGAGCGCACCCGGCCAAGGGGGCCGGGAGGCCCCGGCGGCGCCCGCCCGGACCGCGCTGCCCGTGCAAAAAGACCAATCCCACCCCGAAGGGCAGGAGCCTGGCCTAGAAGTCGTTGCCCGCGTGGGTGCCGTAGGCGGCAGCGTCCATCAGGCCGTCGAGCTCGGCGGGGTCGCTGATCTCGATCTTGAAGAGCCAGCCGCCCTCGTGGGGGTCCTTGTTGACGGCGGCTTCGTTGCCATCGAGGCCGTCGTTGACCGCCATGACCTTGCCGCCCACCGGGCAGTAGACCGAGCTGACCGCCTTGACGCTCTCGACTTCCGCCGCCGCGCCGCCCTTCTTGAAGACCTTGCCGACGTTCGGCAGATCGACGTGGACGATCTCGCCGAGCGCATCCTGCGCGTGGTGCGAGATGCCGACGGTGCCGACGTTGCCGTCGACCTTGATCCACTCGTGTTCGGACGTGTACTTACGATCGCTGGGGTAGGCCATGGTAGACTCCGGAGAACTCAGTAGGGACGGGTGTAGAAGGGGGTCTTGACGACCTCGGCCGGCGCTTCCTTGCCGCGCACATCGACCACGAGCTGGGTGCCGACCTTCGCGAGGGCGGCGGGCACGTAGGCGATGGCGATGTTCTTGCCGGTGGAGGGCGAGCGGGTGCCGCTGGTGACCTCGCCGACGACCTGCCCGTTGTGAAGCACGGGGCAGTGCTGGCGGGCGATCTGCTTCTGCACCTCGAGGCCGATGAGCCGGCGGGGCACGCCGGCATCGCGCTGCTTCACCAGCGGATCGCGCCCGATGAAGTCGCCCTTCTCGAGCTTGGTGACCCAGCCGAGGTTGGCCTCGAGCGGGGTGGTGTCGTCGGTGATGTCGTTGCCGTAGAGGCAGTACTTCATCTCGAGGCGGAGGGTGTCGCGCGCGCCGAGGCCGATGTCCGCGAGGCCGTACTTCGCGCCTTCGGTGTGCACGGCGTTCCAGGCGATGTCGGCGGCGGCGGCGGGGAGGAAGACCTCGAAGCCGTCTTCCCCGGTGTACCCGGTGCGGGCGAGGATGCAGTTCTCGATGCCGGCGAAGGTACCCTGGGTGAACCAGTAGTTCTTCACGTCGGCCAGGGAGCGGCCGAGGAGCGCCTCGCCGATGGCGATCGCGTGGCGGCCCTGGATGGCGAGCTGCGCCCACTGCTCGGACTCGTTGGTGATGTCGGCGCCGAAGGGGTTGTGGCCCTTCATCCAGTTGTAGTCCTTCTCGCGGTTGGCCGCGTTCACGCAGATGAGGATGTCCTCTTCGGCGATGCGGTACACGATGAGGTCGTCCACGATGCCGCCGTGCTCGTTGCACATGGCGGTGTACATCGCCTGGGAGAACGCCAGCTTCGAGATGTCGTTGGTGACCAGGTGGTTCACGGCCTGGAGCGCCTTGGGGCCGCGGAAGCGGACCTCGCCCATGTGCGACACGTCGAAACAACCGACCGCGTTGCGACACGCAGCGTGCTCCTGGAGGATGCCCTGGTACTGGACGGGCATCTCCCAGCCGCCGAAGTCGATGAGCTTGGCCCCCGCGTCGCGGTGGAATTCGTGGAACGGCGTGCGACGCATGGTGGACTCCTGGAACGGCCCGCCCATCTATCACGCGACCCCGAGTGTGTCCGCGCCTACCGGGGCGTGACGGGATCTTCACCGACGGCGCGACGGCTCGCCGACGACGGCGAGCCGCCGGCCTCCCTCCGCGCTCGGCCTTCGGCCTCGGTCCCGGCGCTGTGTGCGCCGGGACCGGCGGCGGCACGGGAATCCGCTCCGGCCGATGCGCCCAAGAGGCCGCCGCCGCGCTGCGGTCCGCCTCGCGCGTGCCTCCGTGGCACCATACGGGAGACGACGGAGCTCCCATGACCGACCAGATGCCCCTCGACCAGCTGGCCGAGGCGTTGGATCGTACCTTTGCCGACGGGACGCGCCGCGCGGTCCTCCTCCTCGGCGCGGGGCTGCACCGGTACCTTGCGGGTCGGCGCGGCAAGGACGCCCCCGCCAAGGTCGGGGCGCTCAGCGATTGGAACGCCCTGCTCGCGGCGGCTGCCACCCGCGAGGACGGGGTGCGCGAGTTCGAAGCTTCGCCGCACAAGGACCCCACCTCCACGTGGGAGAGCATGGTCGTGGCGAGGGTGGCCGTGGACCTCTCGCGCTCGGCCAGTGATCACGAGGCGGTGCTGAAGCGGAGGGTGAAGGCGCTCATCGAGGGCGCGACGCCAGACGCGGCCGTGGACCCGGCGACGCAGGAGCTCGGCCGGCAGCTCGCCGCGCGCGGGTTCCGCGACCTCGTGACGTTGAACTTCGACGCCACCCTGGACGCTGCCCTGGCCGACGCCACCCGCAAACCCCGGAAGATCGTGCTCGGGGCGTCGGGCGCGGCGCCGGGAACGCCGGCGAACGGCGAGCGCGCGTCCGGAAAGCGCACCGGCGATCTCGCCGAGTACCGCTCGCGGTTCCACGTTCACGTGGGACCCACGCGCATCTGGCACCCCCACGGGGCGGCCCGACGGGCGCAGGCGGACAGCATCCAGCTCGGCCTCGTCGACTACACCAAGTCCAGCGCCGCGGTGGCCGACGCGGTGGTCCGCTACCGCATCGCGCGGCGCGCGTGGCGGGGGCTGCGCCATTCCGTGCCGCCACCGGAGCAGTGGTCGGCCGAAGAGGTCGCCGAGTGGCTCACCCACGCCCGGAGCCTCGACGCGCCCTCCCCGTCCTGGGTGGATCAGGCGATGTCCGGCGACCTCATCGTGCTCGGCTGCGGGCTCGACCGCGCCGAGGCGGACCTCTGGCTCCTCCTCCACGAGCGCCAACGCCAGTTTGCGCGCGCCCCCGAGGGCACACGCCCGAGGACGTTCTACCTCCACGCCGACCAGGGTTTCCCCGAGCACCTCGGGAGCGGACCGGCTGGGGTGATCCCGGTGCGGTTGCCGGATCACGGCGAGGCGTGGAAGCTCGTGCTCGGCGGCTGAGGGCAGCGGAGGCGCGCCCCCGCGCATTCCCGCGAGTCGGCGTCCCGGCGGCGCCACCGCCCGCTCCGCCCTTCTCGCCGACCGTGGCGCCTCGACCGCCGACGGCTCCGGGGAGCAAGGCGGTGGAGCGCCTCCAGCCCCTCGACAGGTCCCGAGCTCGGGAGTGTCGGCGTTGGCCCTAGGTCTCCACGACCTCGGCGCTCCGCGTCGCCGCCAACATCCCGCACGCCGAGTGTTTGTCCCGGCCGACGCTGTAGCGGCGGACGATCGGAACCTTCAACGTCTGCAACCGCTCGATGAAGGCGGAGAGCTCCGCTTCGGAGACGCGGGCGTAGCCGTCGGGGCGGGCGTCGTTGACGTCGATGAGGTTGATCTGGTACGGAAGGTCGCCAAGCTCGGCGCGCAAGGCGGCGATCTCGTCCTCACCGTCGTTGACACCGCGGATGAGCACCCAGGCGAGGGTGAGCCGCCCCTTCGCCACCGCCGCGTACTCGCGGAGCGCAGCCACCAGCTCCGGCATGTCCGTGCGCCCGGCGACCGGGAGCAGCTTCGCGCGCCGCTCCGGCACCGCGGACGTGAGCGAGACGATGAGCTTGAACGGGTGCCCTTCCCGGGCGTACCGGCGGAGCTGCGGCACGAGGCCCACCGTAGAGATCGTCACCGCTTCCTGGGCGATGCGCCCCCCGGCGGGGTTGCAGAGCACATAGGCGGACTGGATCACCGCGTCGAAGGAGTGGAAGGGCTCGCCCTGCCCCATGAAGACCGCGCCGGTGACGCGCCCGGGCGTCTCGTCGCGGACCGTGAGGAACGTGCCGAGGATCTCCTCGGGGGTGAGGTTCCGGGTGAGGCCCAGGCGGCCCGTCGCGCAGAAGTCGCACGCCATCGCGCAGCCCACCTGCGAGGACAGGCAAACGGTGTAACAATCGGGCTTCAAAAGCCCGATGCGCACCGACTCGACGAGCAGCCCGTCGCGGAGGCGGAAGAGGTAACGTACGCTCTTCCCCTCCCCGTCCGGCACGCGCTCGATCACCTCGGGACGACTCCAGTCGGCGTGTTCGCGGAGCGCCGTGACCAGCGCCTTCCGGGGGGACATCTTCGGGGTCGGGTCATCCGCGCCGTCGGAGATCACCCGCGAGAGCACCTGCCGCGCCTCGCGGAGGGAGCAGACCACCCCGCGGGCCGCGAGGGCCTCCACGAGCGTCTCCGGACGCTGGGCGAGCAGGGGAATCTTGGCGGTCGACATGGGCCGCCGTGGGTAGCTGACTGGACGCGCCGTGGCGAGGGGCCCCCGCTCACTCCCGCGCGAACGCCCCGATCGTCTTCCAGGTCTCCCGGTCGCGGATGTCGTTGTGGCCGCGGTCGCGGGGGACGAAGCGGGCGTGGAGCGCCGTGGCCATCGCCTCGCCCATGCGAAACGGGATGAGATCGTCGCGGCGGCCGTGGATCACCAGCGCCGGGACCTTCACGTCGGCCGCGCGGGCGAACGAGTCGAAGCGGTCGAGCACCAGCAGCCGTACGGGGACCCACGGATACTGGTCCGCGGCCATGTCGACCATGGACGTGTACGGGGAGATGACCACGAGCTTCGCGCAGCGGCCCTCCGCCGCCATCGCCGTGGCCACGCCCGAGCCGAGCGAATGACCGACGCAGACCGGCGCCCCCTCCCCCTTCGCCGCCAACGCCGCGATGCCCGCGCGTGCGGCCTCCAGGATGGTGGTCTCGCTCTTGTCGATCGCGACGGCGTCGCCGTAGCCGGGGTACTCGACCGCAGCGAACGAGAGCCCCGCATCCTCCGCCTCGGACGCGTCATTCCGGGTCTGGGCGATCTGCTCGGCGTTGCCGTGGAAGAAGACCACGCGCGGGGCGCCGGCCGGACCGGACACGTCCATCGGGACCGAGCCACCGCTCACGGGCACGAGCTCCCGGGTGGCGCCCTCGGTGGGCAGGAAGGGGTCCGCCGGGGTGGGAGGGAAGATGATCCAGCGTTGGAAGCAGAAGAGCGCGGTGACGAAGATCAGGTACGCCCCGCCCAGGGAGAGCGCCAGGACCCGCACCACCCGGATCGCGAAGCCCTTCACCGCCCGTTCCGCGCCGCCCACCCCGGGTCCACCAGCTCGATCGACATCGGCTGCGGCTCGAAGTCCGGGTCGCACCGGTACTTCGTGAGGTCGGTGACGCCCGCCTCGGCGAGCACGTCCTCGTCGAGCCAGGCGCGGAAGCGGAGCCGTTTGGGGTCTCGACGCAGGAGGGCCACGGTGGCGTCCGCGAGGATCTCCGGCGTGCGCCACTCCTTCTGGTCGCCCATGCCCAGGTTCTCGGTGGCCGCGGTGCGGATCCCGGTGACGGGCCAGAGCGCGCTCGCCGAGATCCCGTGCTCGGACTCTTCGGCGTCGATCGCCATGGCGAGCGCGGTCATGCCCCACTTCGACACCAGGTACGGCGCCTTGCCGGGGAGTGCGTCCGGCACGATCGGCGGGGACATCATCAGGATGTGCCCACCGCCCCGCGCCCGCAGGTGGGGGATCGCGGCCTGCGAGAGCGCGAAGGAGGCGCGCATGTTCACGCCGAAGACGAGGTCGAAACGCTTGACCGTCCACCCCGCCACCGGCGACCAGAAGATCGCCCCCGCGTTGTTCACCAAGCCGTCGAGCCCGCCGAAGCGCTCCACGCTCTCGGCGACCACGCGAGCGCAGCCCTGGCTGTCCCGGGCGTCGAACGCCACGACATGCGCCTCACCGCCCGCGGCCTCGACCGCGCGTGCCGTGTCGAGCAGGGTGCCGGGCAGCCGCGGGTCGGGCTCGATGGTCTTGGCGGCGAGCACCAGCTTCGCGCCTTCGCGGGCCAGGGCGACCGCGCAGGCCGCGCCGACGCCGCGGCTCGCGCCGGTGATCAGGATGACCTTGTCCTTGAGCGTCCACATGGCGGCACCTCGCGGAGGATGTATCCGGATCGTCGGGGGGCGGTCCGTCATCCGACGGGTGGTGCACCCGGCGCATGTCGGGAAGAGTACGCGGCGCCGGGGGGTTTGCGCCGCCCTCCGAGTCCTGACGGCCCATGACGATCCGCGCGGCCCGCCGCTTTCCCGTGATCTTCACCACCCTGTACGCCGCGATCACCTTCGCGGTCATCGCCTTCGTGTCGACCGCGAGGATCTCGGAGGGCGGCGAAGGCGGCGCCGCCGTCCTCTTCCTCCTCGGCCTGGGCGCCGCGCCTCTCGCGCTCGCCGGCGTCCCGCTCATCCTCTGGCCGCGGCCCGAGCTCCCGGCGTGGACGGTCGCGGCGACGCTCCACGCGCTGCCCCTGGTCGCCTTGTTCCTGGCGATCGTCGCCACCCTCGCTACGGCCTGAACGTTCGAGGCTCGCTACGCGAGCAGCGCCTTCGCCGCCGCCAGGATGTCCGCTTCCTGCACGAGCACGAGGTTCGCAGCGCCACCGAGCGGGATGTACACGTCGTGGCCGGCCACCCGCGCCATCGTCGCCTGCACCTTCGCGTCGATCAAGGCCGTGAAGATGGCCTCGGACACCCCGCCGGTGCGCCGGCATTCGTCCACCACCAGGACCCGGCCGGTCGCCGTGACCGCCGCGACGATGTCCTCGACCGGCAGCGGCGCGAGCCACCGGAGATCGAGCACCCGCACGCGCTTTCCGGTCTCCGCTTCGAGCTTCTTCGCCGCCCGGAGGCTCATCCAGAGCCCGTTGGCCCAGGTGACGATGGTGAGGTCGGTGCCGTCGCCGTACAGCCGCCCCTGGCCCATCGGCACGCTCACGCCTTCGGGGGGGTAGGCGGTGTTCCACTCGCCGTCGCCGTCGGCGTGGAGGTCCTTCGTCATGTAGAGCGCGATGGGCTCGAGGAAGGCGCACACGGCGCCGTCCACCTTCGCGGCCGCGATGCAGGTGCGCAGCATGCCGACGGCGTCGTCGCCGCGGGCGGGCGAGGCGATGACCAGCCCTGGCATGTCGCGCAGCGCGGCCACGGAGTTGTCGTTGTGGAAGTGCCCGCCGAAGCCCTTCTGGTAGGCGTAGCCGGCGATGCGCACCACCATCGGGTTCCGGTACTGCCCGTTGGAGAAGTACTGGAGCGAGCAGGCTTCCCCGCGGAGCTGGTCGCACGCATTGTGGAAGTAGGCGAGGTACTGGATCTCCGGGACCGGCAAGAAGCCGGCCTGCCCGTAGCCGATGGCGCAGCCGAGGATGCTCTGCTCGTCGAGCAGGAAGTCGATCACCCGGTCCTTCCCGAAGCGCTTCTGGAGGTCGGCGGTGAGGTGGTACACCCCGCCCTTCTTGCCCACGTCCTCCCCGAAGATGAGCATCTCCGGGTACCTGGCCATCGACTCCGCGAGCACGCGGTTGATCTGCACGGCGAGGTGACGGGGTTTGTCGGCGACGACGTCCTCCCCGGCGTGGGCGGCGGAGAGCGCCTCGGCGGGCACCGGCACCGCGGCCTGCGCGGCGATGGAATCCGGGTGCAAAGGCGCGAGGGGCGCGATCACCTCGGCCGCGGTCTTGAGCTTCGGCCGGCGGATCGCCTCCTCGCCGAGCGCCGCCATGCGGATTCGGACTTCTTCGTAGAGCGCCACGACCTCGCCGGAGCTCATCCAGCCGCCCTCGACCAGGAGGCGCGCGCTGGTCAGCAGCGGGTCCTTCGCTTCTTCCGCCGCGATCTGCGCGGGGGTGCGGTAGGTGCTCTCCACGTCGCTCCCCGCGTGCCCGAGCAGGCGCACCGTGCGGAGGTGGAGGAACGCCGGGCGACGGTACTGCCGCACCCAGGAGACGGCGGCGACGGCGGCGTCGTAGCCGTCCGGGAGGTCCAGCCCATCGCCGTAGACGTAGGCGAGGTTGGCGCGGTTGCCGTAGTTCGTGGCGATCCAGCCTTCGGGGGTGCTCGTGGAAATCCCGATCCCGTTGTCCTCGCAGACGAAGAGCACCGGGCACTCGCGGCCCTGGTGCGCCAGCCACTCCGCGTGGTTGATCGCGCCGGTTGCCGTGCTGTGGTTCGACGACGCGTCCCCGAACGTGCAGATCGCGATGCGATCGTCCCCCGGGGTGCGGGCGATGCCGAGCGCCATGCCGACCGCCTTGGGGAGGTGGGAGGCGATGGTGGACGTCTGTGGCGGAATCTCCAGG
>CAIXRH010000232.1 GCA_903921785.1 uncultured Pseudomonadota bacterium | reverse complement strand
GGCTCCCGGACGCCCCGGCGGCGCAAACCCCCGGGCCGCGGCCGGTCCCGCCGCGCGCGGCGGCGGGACCGAGGGCCATCGGCCCGAGCGCGGAGCGAGACCGACGGCGACCGCAGGGAGCCGGCACGCCCCCGACGCCCTCGTTCAGCGCTTGCGGCGCCGCAGCAGCGCGCCCGCGACCAGAAGCGCCGGCACCACCGCCGCCGCCGGCTCGCCCGTCGAGCACCCGCAGCCGTCTCCGGTGGTGACCGCGCCGGTGTCGTTGGTGTCGCCCACGCCGTCGGTGTCGCCGCCGGTGCCCGTATCGGTGCCGCCGCCGGTGTCCTCGCCGATGCCGCAATCCGCCGGCGTCACCTTGGTGGCGTCGAGGTCGTTGCAGTCGTCGGCGGTGTCGAAGCCGTCGCCGTCCTGGTCGTAGTCGCTGCCGCCCGAGCAGTCCTGGTCGACGCCGTCATACCAGGTCTCGGTCGCGTCGGGGTGGATCGTGGCGTCGTCGTCCTGGCAGTCGTCGCCGCCCACCTCGTTCGCCTCGTAGCCGTCGCCGTCCACGTCACTGTCGGAGGTGGAGGCATCGCAGTCGTTGTCGATCCCGTCGTAGGCGCGCTCGGTGGCGCCAGGGTTGACGCGGGCGTTGGTGTCGTCGCAGTCGTCGGCGAGGAGGTAGCCGTCGCCGTCCTGGTCGTCGTCCTTGCCGTCGCAGTCCTGGTCGACGCCGTCGTACCAGGTCTCGGTGGCGCCGGGGTGGACGGAGGGGTTGCGGTCGTTGCAGTCGGTGCCGCCGGCCGCGGCGTCGGTCTGGTAGCCGTCGCCGTCCGCGTCGAGGTCGGCCGCGGTGAGGTCGGCGCCGTCGCAGTCCTGATCGATCCCGTCGCCGACGATCTCGGTGGCGCCGGGGTGGATCGCGGCGTCGCCGTCGTCGCAGTCGATGACGTTGCTGTAGCCGTCGCCGTCGGCGTCCACGAGGGTGCTGCCCGCGCCACCGTAGGCGCCGATGTCGCTCACGCTGCCGTCGGGGTCGCTGAGGGACGGATCGCCGGCGTCCACGAGGGGGCTGCCGGCGTCGGGGACGAGCTGGTCGTTGGTGCAGTCCCCGTCCATCGTGTAGTCGAAGAGCTGGGGATCGACGAAGAGGTTGCCGGTGAACCCGGCGAGGTCGGCGTCGGTGACGTAGCCGCTCGCGGCGTCCGCGTTGTTGGCGTACCACGCGCTGTACGTGAACGTGGACGAGGCCGCGGAGTCGCTGTCGTCGACCACCATGCCGTCGCCGTCGGCGGCCCAGGCGACGAGGTTGTTCCGGAGGTCGCCGTGGACGGCGTAGAGGTAGAGGTTGCCGCCGTCCCGCGCGCCGTCGTTGCCCACGATGGTGTTGTTCACCAGCGAGAGGGTCTTCTCGGTGACGAGGGAGACGCCGCCGCCGTACGTGGCGACGTTTTCCTGCACGACGTTGTTCGTCCAAACGCCCGAGCCGGAGGTGTTCGTGGCGTAGATGCCGCCGCCTTCGTCGGAGGTGTTGCCGCACACCGTGGTGTGGGAGAGCGTGAGGTCGACGTTGGACGCGAAGTAGAGGCCACCTCCGTAGTCGCGGGTGGCGTCGTTGCCCTGCACGGTGAGCCCGTCGAGCTCGGTGGTGCCCTGGTTCGCCACGAAGAGCCCGCCGCCGGAGACCGCCGCGGAGTTGCCGGAGACCGACAGGTCCGTGAAGGCGCTGTCGCCGTAGTCGACGTAGGCGGCGTCCTGGTAGACCGCCCCGCCGCTGCCGTGGGACGCGGTGTTGCCGGTGAAGGTGTCGCCGTCCATCACGGTGTTCACCAGGTAATAGCCGTAGTAGGCGCCCCCGTTGTTGTAGGCGGTGTTGCCGGTGAAGGTGTTCCCCGAAAGCGCAAAATCCGCGTAGTAGTACGCATCGATCGCGCCACCGCTGCCGTGGGTGGCCTCGTTGTCCTCGAAGGTGTTGCCGGTCAGCGTGATGGGGGTGGCGTAGTAGTAGGCGCCGATGGCTCCCCCATCCGTGTACGCGTTGTTCCCGCTGAACGTGGAGTCCTCGACCGTCAGCTCCGCGTAGTCGTAGACGTAGAACGCGCCGCCCGCACTGGTGTCGGACTGGTTGTCCGTGAAGGTGGTCCGGGTGAACGCGGCGGCACTCAGGGTGTAGTACAGCTCCACTGCGCCTGCGCTCCCCGAGGCCGAGTTCTGGTCGAACGCGGTGTCGGAGACGTCGAGGCCCGAGTAGTAGTAGGAGTAGAGGGCGCCGCCCGCGCCGGAAGAGGCTTCGTTCGCCGTGAACGTGCTCCCGGTGATCACCGTGTCCGCGTACGTCTGCTGGAGGTAGATCGCGCCGCCATTGGACGCCTGGTTGGCCTCGAACGTGACCCCCTCCAGGGAGACGTCCGCGTAGTTGTAGGCGTAGATCGCGCCGCCGTAGCTAGTGGCGGTGTTGCCGCTGAAGGTGGTGTCGCGGATGTCGAGCGCGCACACACTGCTGCAATAGACGCCGGCGCCGTAGCTGTAGCTGGTGTTGTCGGTGAACGTGCTGTCGGCCACCGACGCATCGCTCCCGGACGTCACGAACAGGGCGCCGTAGCCGTTCTGGATGTTGTCCTCGAACGAGCAGTTGGTGAACGTGCCCGAGGAGTAGCTGTAGATCGTCGCGCCGGAGCCGCCATAGCCCTCGTTGCGGGCGAAGGTGCTCTCGTCGGCGACCAGATCGCTGTTCGCCTCCACCCACACGGCGCCGTAGTACCCGGAAGCGGCGTTGGGCACGAGGTTGTCGCTCACCGTCGCGCGGGTGAGTGACCCCGTGGAGTAGGTGCTGATGTAGACCGCGCCACCGTAGCCATAGTCGCTCTGGTTCGCGGTGAACGAGCTGTCGGTGACGGTGAGGTCCGAGTAGTTGTACGCGTAGACGCCACCCCCGTAGTAGGCCTCGTTCCCGTCGACCGTCACCCCGTCGAGGCTCACGGAGGCGTGCGTCGTCGCGTAGATGGCCGACGCGTAGTACGCCCAGTTGTCGGAGAAGGTGGTGTCGGTGATCGCCACCGTGGAGTCGTAGGCGTAGATGGCGCCGCCGATGTAGCCCGTGAGCCCGGTGAAGGTGGAGTTGTCCACCGTCACGTCCGAGTTGGTGACGTACAAGCCCGGCCCGTAGTACCCGGTGGTGCCGAGGTCCTCGACCACGACGTCCGAGAGCGCGAGGTTGGCGCCGTAGACGTAGAGGCCGCCCGCGCCGGTGTTGTGGATGGTGAACCCTTCGAGCGTCGTGCCGCTCGCCTCCCCCGCGCTCGCGACCACCGCCCAGGTGGAGCTGGCCGCCGGGTCGATGGTGGTGCTGCCAGACCCGGAGCTGGAGTAGATGTAGAGCTTCTTCCCCCCGAAGTTGATCGCCTCGGCGTAGGTGCCCGCGGCCACACGGATGGAGTCGCCGCTGGACGCCGCCGTGATCGCGTCGCTGATGCGAGTGTAGGTCGCGCCGCCCGCGGCGTTGACGTCGAGGGTGGCGGCGAAGGCGGGCGAAGACGCGGCGAGGCCGACGAGGAGCAGGAGGGAGCGCATGCGGGCGATGATGCCGGAGACGCCCCGATCACGCAAGCCAGGAGCCCCTCGCGTCGCGGCGCCGCCCCCCGGAGATCAGCCCGCGGGCGGGCTCGCGAGGCAGCTTCGGATCGCCCCGGCGACTACCTCGTGGCCGCGCGGGGTGAGGTGCCCATCGAACGGGAGATAGGGCCGCTCGCCGGCCGCGGCGGAAGCGCGCAGCGCGGGGAGGAGGTCGCACGCCTGCACGCCGGCCGCCTTCGCCGCCGCGACCGCCATCGCCTGCGCGGAGTCGAGGTCCGGCTGCACGCCGTCGAGGCCCACGGATTGGAAGGTGCGGGTGGCGGTGGCTTCGTCCATCGCGAACGCCGGCGGGATCACCGCCACGAGCCCCTTGGCCCCGACCTTCTCGGCCGCCGTGCGGAACGATCGGAGCGCGGCCTCGGTCTGGCCCCGGTCGCCGCCGGCCTGCCGCTGGCCTTCCTGGGTGAAGATGCCCAGCTCGTCGCGGAACCGGCGTGCGTTGGGGTCGCGGTTCGCGCGGACGCGCTGCGTCTCCTCCCAGGACCAGTAGTGCGCGGCGAGGACGCTGTGATCACGGAGGAAGCGGGTGATCCAGGGAGCCGTCTTCCACATCGGCGAGACCGGCACCGCGTACGCCGGGGCGCCCCGTTCGCCGGGGCCCAGCCCCGGGGACTCCACCGAACGCCCGGGGGTGGCCCGGTTGTCGAAGAAGTCGTTCCCGGTGAAGAAGGCGGCGATCACCACCTTGGGGGGAAAGTTCCGGCCGAGCTGCACGGCGCGGACCGCCTCCTTCCAGGTGGAGTAGCCGTCCACCCCCGCGTTGAGCACCTGTACCCCCTCGGCGGCGGCGAGCCGCGCCGAGAACGTCTGCTCCTCTTCCACCTGGAGGGCGATGGCGAACGAGTCGCCGACCACGATCCAGGCGGGCTTGCCCGGCTCCGGCTCGGCGCCGCGGGTGCCCCACGCGGAGAACCGCGGCTTCACGGAGTAGCCGAACGACTGGATCGTCCCGGTGAACGCCGGGTTGGGGTAGTTCATCTCCCCGTCCTGGACGTAGATGTCCTGAGGGTAGGACATGGGCGCCATGAACACGAGGTCGTTGCCCCGCGCAAACGTGTCGAGCCGACCGACGAGCTCGCCGATCGCGAGGCCGGCCACGACGCCGCCGAGCACCAGCCCGAGGCGTCGTAGCCAGCGCCGGGCCGGCTTCGGTTGGCTCAACCGATCTTCCCGATCCGGTCGGACTCGGTCTTGCACCAGAACTGGACGAGCCCGTAGAAGTGCTCGGTGAACTCCTCCACCTCGTGCTTCGGGAAGAGCATCGCCACCTTCTCGCGGACGATCTGCTTCGCGGCGTCGGTGCGGAAGAACTCCACGCACACCTCGTCGAGGTGGCGGAGGTGGGTGGCGCGGAATTCGTCGAAGCGCTCGGCGTCGAAGTACTCGCGGGCCAGCACATCGTACCGCTCGAGCTTCTCCTCGAACGGCAGGTCGGTGTCGGCGATGTCGAAGTACGGCTGCCAGTTGGGGTTGATCCGCGGCTTCCGCTTCGTGTACGCCGCGAAGAGCGACCACGCGACGAGGGAGCGCACCGTCCACGGGAAGTGGTAGTGCAGCGAGGTGACCTGGCTGTCGGGGCAGGCGTTCGCGAAGTCGATCGGGTGGAACGTACCGTTGGCCCGGAGCGCCTCGCAGGAGTTGTAGTCCCAGTTGAAGAACGCGTTGATGACGCGAGCGTAGCGCTGCATCGTGCGCCAGCCCGAGGCGTCCATGAAGTCGAAGTCGACCACGTAGCGGCCGTGCAGCGGCGCCGCGGGATCGTACTTGATGCAGTTGACCTGCGGGCCGATGCCGATGGCGCGCACGAACAGGTCCCACCCGTCGACCGCCTTCTGCAAGTGCATCACCTGCTTTCCGGACTCGTTGTAGCTCTTGTGGAGGGCGGCCGGGTCGTCCACCTTGCTCACCCCGCGCCAGGCGCCGCCGTCGTACGGCTTCATGAACAGCGGGTAGCCCACCGCCTCGCCGGTCTTCTCCAGGGAGAAGAGCTTGTTGTACCGGCGGATGGCGATCTGGGTGTCCCCCTCGTCGGGGTACTCCTTGGGGGGGAGCAGCACCGTCTTGGGGATCGGGAACCCGAGGCGCAGCATCGCGGCGTAGGTGGTGTGCTTCTCCGCGGACTGGATCATCCACGGGTTGTTGAGCACGTACGTGCCGTCGATCGCGATCTTCTTGACCCACTCCCGCGTGGTGGGGAACCAGTGGGTGATGCGGTCGAGCACAAGGTCGTACTTCGACTTCTGGGCGAGATCGAAGGGCTCCACGCGGACACGCTCCACCGCGAAGTCCACGGTGTCGCCGCCGAGGGGGAGGCGCAGGTCGAGCTTCTGGACGATGGCTTCGTAGCAGGCGGGCCAGCAGTGGTCGGCGCCGAGGGACAGGCCGATCTGGCGGGTCTGGTTCATGGTCGCTCCGGGCCGCACGCTTATCATGAAGGCGCCGCATGCTACGTGAAGCAGGTGAACCTCCCCGCCGCGCTCCGCGCCGCCGAGCCGCTCGCCGCCGCGTTCTTCGGCGTCGTGCTGGTGGGGTTCATCGTCGCCACCCACCGGATGATCGGCTTCGCCGTCTCTACCTCGGACTTCCAGGACTACTGCTTCGCGCTGAAGTCGTATGGCGCCGGCCGGATGGACCTCTGGCCTTCTCAGCGCACGGTCCTCGCCGGGCTCCCCGCGGCGCTGCTCACGCCGCGGCTGGGCACCCTCGGCGCGCTGACGACGGCGGCGCTGCTCGACACGTTCGGATGGATGCTCGCTTTGTACGCCTGGGCGTGGGCGCTCGGGGGGCGGCGCGCGGCCTGGTTCACGCTCGCATGGGTCGCGCTGTTCGGGCCGCTGGTGCTCCTCACGCGGACGATCAGCTTCTACCCCACGATCGCGCTGGTGCAGGTCGGCGCCGCGGCGGCGGTCGCCGGCGCCCTGGCGCGCGGATCGAAGGGCTGGCTGGCTGCCGCAGCCGTGGCGCTCGGCCTGCTGCCGCTCGCCGACCTCCGCAGCGTACTCTTCCTCCTCGCGCTGCTCCCGACCGCGATGCTCGCCGGCGTCGTGGCGCCCGGCTCCTGGAAGGTCAAGCTGCTGGCCACGGCGGCGCCGATCGCCGCGGTGGCGCTGGCGTGGCGCTTCGGGGGGTGGGCGTACCCGGCGAGCTCGGCGTCGTTGCAGTCGGCGGTGTTCCGGTACGCGCAGGACGCCGCGAGCCTCGCCGGCGTGAGCTGGACGCCGCCCGACGGGGAACGATCCCCGGCGTTCCGCTGGGCGCACGGGTCGCCGGGCACGCTGCGGGACGCGGTGGAGTACCTGCGCGCGGTGGACGCCTCCCGGCCGGCTGCGCTGGTCTCCAGGGCGGCGCTGGCGCCGCATGCGCGGGAGCTGCAGGCGATGTTCCCGCTGGTCGGCGTCGGTGCGGTGTTCGCGGTCGTGGCGCTTCGCCGGCCCCGGGCGCTCGCCGCGTTCCTCCTCACGGCCACGCCGTTCCTGCTCGTGCTACGGAGCGCGCTGACAACCCTCCCGCACCCGCGGCAGCTCGCGCTCGGGGTCTTCGTGTTTCCGCTCGTGCTCGGGCTCGGGTGCGCCGGGGTGCTCCAGCTCGCGGCGGCGCTGCGGCGGTTCGTGCAGGTGCGGCGCGGAAACCCCTCCCCGCCCGGGCTCAGCCACCTCGATCGGGGCGTCGCCGCCGCGTTCCTGCTCTTCGTGCTCCTCGTGGTCACCGGCGCGCTGCCGACGCCCTTCCGCCCCGACGCGAGGTGGCGCGCCGCGCTCACCGCCGAGGACGAACCGCGGGAGTCCATCGCCGTGGCGAAGCGGCTCCTCGGCGGGAGCGGCGGGGCGGCGCCGCCGGAGCGGATGTGCGCCGCACCCCTCCGGGATGACGCCGAGGCCGGGTTCCCCCTGACGATCCCGTGGTTCCCCGAGGCGCCCGGACCGAACGCGCCCACCACCGAAACGCGAACGGTGCCGGTGCGATGACCGCGGCCCGGGGAGCCATTCCCGCCGACGGTGGCTCCTCGACCGCGACGCCTCCCGGCCGGCACGGCGGTGCTCCCGCGCCGCTCCGTGGATAGACCGCTGCATGGCTCGACCCGCGCTGCTCGCCCTCCTCCCCCTCCTCGCCTGTTTCCCAGGCCGGACGACGACGACGGACGAGGGCGATGACACGGCACTGCCCGCCGACACGGCCGACACCG
>CAIXRH010000231.1 GCA_903921785.1 uncultured Pseudomonadota bacterium | reverse complement strand
CTCCGGCCGACGGCGGCAGGACCCAGCGCCAACGCCGACCATGCCGGGGAGCCCCGTCGCCGACAGGGCGTGTCGCGGAACCCCACGGCCCCCCGCGCCGCGTTTGGCCGGGCGAGCTGGATCATGGTCGTTCGGTATCAGCCCTCCTCGGCCAGCTTCCGCGCCAGGGTGTTCCGGCCGATGCCGAGGATCCGCGCCGCCATCGAGCGGTTCCCCCCGCAGCGCTCCACCGTGTGCCGGATGTACGCCGCCCCCACCTCGGCGAGCGTGCCGCCGGGGAGGGTCACCGGGGTGAGCGTGGGGAGCTCGTCGTCGTCGATCGAGGTGGCTACGGGCGGTCGAGGCTGGTTTTCGAGGAACGGGAACAGGTCGAGCGTGAGGCGTTCCCCAGGGGCGAGCACCACGGCCGACTCCACCGCGTGCTGGAGCTCCCGCACGTTGCCCGGCCAGTCGAAGGCGAGGAGGGCGGCGCGGGCGGCGGGATCGAGGCGGAGCGGCCCGCGACGGTGGCGACGCGCGAATTCGTAGACAAAGTGATCCAAGAGGCGGTCGAGGTCCTCGCCGCGCTCGCGGAGCGCCGGCACGCGGATCTCGACCACGCGCAGCCGGTAGTAGAGGTCGCGGCGGAAGGTGCCGCGCTCCACCATGCCCTCGAGGTCCCGCCAGGTGGCGCAGACGAAGCGGACGTCGGCGTGCTCCGCGGCCACGCCCCCGACGCGGAAGAACTGCCGATCCTGCACCAGGCGGAGGAGCTTTCCCTGCACCGCCGGCGAGAGCTCGCCGATCTCGTCGAGGAAGAGGGTGCCGCCGGCTGCCGCGTGCACCTTGCCGTCCCGCGCGCGGTCGGCCCCGGTGAACGCCCCGCGCTCGTGGCCGAAGAGCTCGTTCTCGATGAGGCTCTCGGGGAGCGCCGCGCAGTCCACCACGACGAACGGCGCCTCCCGCCTGGCGGAGTTGTGGTGCACCGCCCGCGCGACGAGCTCCTTGCCGGTGCCGGACTCGCCCCGGATGAGCACCGTGGCGTCCGTGGCAGCGGCGCGGCGGGTGCGGGCGTAGACCTGCTCCATCGCCGGGGAGCTGCCGACGATGTGGTTGAACGCGAACGCCAACGGCTGCCGCGCCCCGGGCGCGAGCTGGCTGCGGAGGCTCGACTCGCCCAGGAGCGCGGCCAGCTCCTGCCCGATCGCCACCAGGGCGTCTTCGTGGGCGGCGTCGAACGGTCCGCCGCGGTGGTTGAGCACCTGGAGCACCCCGAGGGTGCGCCCGTCCGCGATCACTGGCGCGGCGAGCAGGGTCTCGGTGCGGTAGCCGGTGCTCGCGTCGATGCGGGGCGCGAACCGGGGGTCCCGCCGCGGCACGTTGAGCACGGTGCCCGTGCGCGCGACGAACCCCGCAACCCCCTCGCGCATCGGCATCTTCAGCTCGGGCAGCTCGGGGTGATACCCCGCGATGCTGGTCAGCTCTCCCCGGGCGTTGTCTGCGAGCCAGAGTGTGCCCCGGTCGGCGTCGAGGGCGCGGGCCGCTTCGTCCACCACGTGCTGGAGCACCACCTGGAGGTCGACCTCCCGGTCCACGACCTGCGCGCGCAGCTCCGCGAGGCGATCGGCCATACGCTCCCGTATGCCGCCGACGGCCCCGCGCACCAGCCGGAGCGCGAACGCGGACGCGTCGCTCACAGCGCGACCCGCAAGCCCTCACGCGCGGCGAAAACCCCGGCCCGCTCCCGGGAGGCGAAGGCCTCGAGCTGGGCCACCCCCGCGTCGTTCCGGGTGGGATCGTGGTGGAACAACGCCAGCCGCTCCACGCCGGCCTGCCGGGCGACGTCCACCGCGGTACGCCAGGTCGAGTGCCCCCACCCCCGGCTCCGGGCGTACTCTTCGTCGGTGTACTGGGCGTCGTGGGCGAGGAGCCCCGCCCCCTCGCAGAACCGCAAAAACCGGGCGTCCGGCGCCGCGGCGTGTTCCACGTCGGTCGCGTAGACGAAGGCCCGTGTGCGCTCCTCCACCCGCCACGACATCGCCCCATCCGGGTGGGGCACCTCGCAGGTACTAACCTTGAACGGCCCGATCTCGAGCGTGGCTCCAGGGTTCACGTCCTCGAATTCCAGGCGCGCCCGGAGCGCATCCAGGGTGATCGGGAACGTCGGCGGACGCATCTGCGCCGCGAGCGCCTCCCGCACCCCCGAGCCGTCCCGCCGTGCACCGAGCACCCGCACCCGGCTCCCCGGGTGGAAGAAAGGCGCGAAGAACGGCACCCCCTGGATGTGGTCCCAGTGCACGTGGCTGAAGCAGATCGTCATGTTCACCGGCACGAAGCCGAGGGACGCGCCCAGCGCCCGCAGCCCCGTACCCCCGTCGAGCACCATGAGGTGCCCCTCCGCCTCCACGGCCACGCAGGAGGTGTTGCCCCCGGTGGCCGCGAAGTCCGCCCCCGACACCGCGATGCTCCCACGAACTCCCCAGAATCGTACGTTCATCTCGCCTCCGCCTGACCGAATCGCAAGCGGCGTGCCGACAGACGAACGCCGGGAATCGGCGGTCATGTGATCGAAAATGGAGCAAGATGATCCAAAACGGACCACCCCCACGCCGGGGCCGATCAGCTCCGGTGGAAGCGCCGCTCGAGCTCGGCCACGTCCAGGCGGATGGCCACCGGGCGTCCATGGGCGCAGACGGCGTGGTCCACGTCGTCGAGCTGCTCCACGAGCGCGCGCATCTCCCGCTCGTCGAGGAGCTGGTTGGCGCGGACCGAGGTGTGGCAAGCCAGGGTGGCGAGCACGAGGTCGAGTACGGCCTGGGGCTCGCCGCCGGCGCCGCCCTCCGCCAGATCGTCGGCGACGTCCGCGAGCAAGCGGTCGAGGTCGCGGTTGGCGAGCGGGGCGGGGAGCCCGTGGACGGCGACGGTGCCGCCGCCGAGGTGGGAGACGTCCAGGCCGGGGCCGGCGAGGCGGTCGGCGTGGGAGGCGAGCACCCGGGCGCGGGCTGGCCCGAGCTCCACGAGGCGCGGGGTGAGCAGGCGCTGCGAGCCGCCCAGGGCGGACTTCGGGTCGCGCTGCAACCGCGTGAGGGTGATGCGCTCGGCCGCGGCGTGCTGGTCGATGATCACCATCTCCCCTCCCCCTTCGCAGAGGATGTAGGTGCGGGAGAGCTGCCCGATCACCCGGAGGTCACGGAACCGGGGCACCGGCAGCAGCGCGCGGCCGCGGTGGGTGATGGCGGCGAGCGGGGTGACGGGGGGCGGCGGCGGCGCAGCGACGGGGGG
>CAIXRH010000230.1 GCA_903921785.1 uncultured Pseudomonadota bacterium | reverse complement strand
GCGGGCGGGGCGTTCGGCGCGGGCGGTGGAGCCGGCGCCTCGGGCATGCGGGACGCGAGCAGCACATCTGTCGCGACGGTCGCGACGGTCGCGACACGCCGGAGCAAGCCGCCGAAGCTCGATCCCAGCGTGGTCTTGATGTCGGCGGTGGGGCTCGCCTGGGGCTTCGCCGCGTGGGCCACGGCCCGATCACTCCCGGGGGCCGCGCCGTGAACCTGCTCCTTCTGCTCCTCGGCTGCGGCACCTCCGCGCCGACCGCGCCCTCCGGCCCGCCGAACCTGCTCCTGGTCTCGATGGACACCGTCCGGTACGACCACACCAGCCTGGGCGGCAAGCGGGACACCACGCCGAACCTCGCGAAGCTCGCGAAGCTCGGCACCACCTGGACCCGCGCCTACTCCGTCGGCAACGAGTCGCTCTACAGCCACGCGGCGCTGCTCACCGGGCGTTACCCCTCGGAGATCGCCCTGCCCGACTACGGGAGCTACGGCGTCCCGGCCACGGCCCAGACGATCGGGAAGGTGCTCCAGGCGTACGGCTACAGCACCGGCGCGTTCACCGGTGGCGGCCACATCGTGGCCGACTTCGGGTTCGACCAGGGCTTCCAGGTTTTCGAGGCCGCCTCGGGCGCCACCCGCTTCGGCTCCTTCTTCGACAGCGTGCCCCGCGCCGAACGCTGGATCGCGGCGCAGTCCGGCCACCCGTGGTTCGCCTTCGTCCACGGCTACGACGCCCACTCGCCCTACGTGCAGCGCGGCCCGTTCCACCACCCCTGGGGCACCACCGGCGCGACGGACCTGGTGGAGGCGCTCGCGGCGGACCCGCTCGCCGTGGAGCAGCTCCGCGGGAACCTCTTCTTCCCCGACCGCAAGCCCGCCGACTTCGTCCACGCCGCCGGCCGCACCGTCCTCGGCACCGACTTCTACACCCTCCCCGCCGAGCCCGGCCCCGACGAGCGGGTGGTGAAGCTCTCCGACGCCGAGGTCGCCCACCTCCGCGACCACTACGACAGCGGCCTGCTCTACGGCGACTTCTGGCTCGGCGAGCTCCTCGCCCACGTCGACCTCACCACCACCCTGGTCGTCGTGGTCGCCGACCACGGCGAGGACCTCCTCGACCACGGCTACATGAACCACCGCGCCGGCCTCTGGGACTCCACGCTCCACGTGCCGCTGGTCGTCGCCGGGCCCGGGTTCACCGGCGGCGGCATGAAGGACGACCTCGTGGACCTCCGTCGCGTGCTCCCCACCCTGGTCACGGCGGCGCAGGGCACGATGCCCGAGGGCGTGGTGGCGAAGCCGCTCCAGGCCGGCGGCGGCGACCCGTGCGTTTTCGCCGAGGGGGTGATGGACATGGTCTCGGCTACCGACGGGCGGGTGCGGCTCACCGAACACCAGGCCCACCTCGCGGCGGGGGCGCCGGAGCTGGCGACGCGGCCGGCGCTCGACCCCCAGAACGAGCTCGGCGTGGGCGCCGCGCACACCGCCTTCGGCGCGGAGATTCCCAGGGAGCAGGCTGGCGATGCCGCGGCGCTCGCCGCGGCCATCGTGGGCTGGCGCGGCGCCATCCACCCCGCCCTCGACACGGGCGCGCCGATCTCGCCAGAGCTCCGCAAGGCGCTCCAGGAGCGGGGCTACTGGTCGCCGGAGGCGCGGGAGGCGGCACCGGGGGCGGAGGCGGAGGGCGACGCGCCGCGGTGACCTCGCGGCTCAGCGCGGCTCGCGATCTCCGACCTGGTGCCCCTGCACGTCCACCCCGTTCGGGCACGCCAAGGCGGAGTCCGGAGCGCACCGCCCATCCGCGTCCACGGCACAGCCGGCGGTGGACCCGCACAGGGTGACGGTGCAATCCTCGCCCACGGGCAACGTGAGGGTGGGCTGCACGAACGGGACGAACTGTTGTCTCCCCGGGCACGTCACGACGGCCGCCGGCCCGCCCCCCAGCCCGTCGCTGCCGAACGAACGGGGTACGCCGTCCGCCATCGACACAGGTTGAACGTCCCGATGCTCCCCCTCGTCGAGGGAAAACGGCCCGAGCGCCACTGAATCGTGACCGAGCAGCACGTACGCTCCCGGTGCGAGCGCGGCCCACACCGCGCGGCCCGCCTCGCGCCGTCCGGGCGGCCCCAGGAGGATCGCCTCCGCCCCGTCGACCTTCCACAGGGTCCCGGGCTGGGAGCCCGCCGCCGCGGCCACTGCGAGCTCGCCCGTCCCGGGCGCCAGGACCGCAGCGACGTCGGCCGGGAGTCGCCCGGGAACGTCCGCGGGCCGGTTGGCCGACTCGACGACCCAGAGGTGGATGTCCTCCGTTCCCGCAGGCACCACCGCCGGCTCCACCGACCAGCCCCGCGCCTCGCTCACGCGCGCCGCGAGGGTCACGCACGGGAGCCCCCGGGGCTCCCCGTCCTCGGGATCGTCGGGCCCAAGCCGAGCGGCGACGCCGAAGCCGCCGCGGAGCTGCACCCGGGCGTAGGTGGCGTTCACCACGCCGGCAGCGGCGCCCCAGTCCACCGTCACCTTCCGATGGCACACCGGCGCCACCCGCAGGTCGGGGTACGGGGGCGCGGACGGGATGACGGCGCCCAGGTCCCAGCCGAGGCCCTCGGCGAAAACCTCCGTCGCCGGCGCCGGAAAGCAGGCCAACCCCGCGTCGTTCGAGCGCGCGCCCGGGGCGAAGAGCCCCTCCAGGCCGCTCCACACCGCCTTCACCTCGACCCCCTCCACGGGAGACCCGGTCTCCTCGACTACGCGTACGCAAGCGGGCTCGGGAGCGGAGCACGCCGCGACCGCCCACCCCAGGGCGCCCGCGCCGAGCAGCAACCACACGACCCCGCCCGCTCTCCGACTCCCGAGCCGCACCCGCCCCTCCGCGTCCACGCTCAAGGATACCCCACGGTTCCCGGATCGTGAGGTTCGCGGCGAAAGCGGCCCGACGACGACGCAGCAGGCCACCGGAAGGGGCCCGCGCAGCGGGCCGTCGGCGGCCGGCCCCGCGGGCCGCCGACCGGGTACGACCGGCGCGCTCGGGGCTCCGCCGCGAGCCTGGAGGGCACCGACGGCGGCCTCCGGCCGCCGGGCCGCCCTGTGCCCTCCGCCGCGCGATCAGGTCGTGATCACCCGATCGAAGGAGAGCCAGCGCCGCATGAGCGTCTTGGTCATCTCGCCGTTGGCGGCCATCGACACCGCGGTGGTCCCCATCTTCACGTAGTTGCTGGCGTGCGCCATCTGGATGACCGGCCAGGGGTGCTTCTTGAGGAACTCCACCTTGGTGAGCGGGCGGAGCATCGCGCGCGGCACGAAGGGCTTCGAGAGCATCTGCGTCATCGCGATCCAGAAGGTGTCCTCCACCGGGCGCGGGTATTCGAGGTTCACCCGGTGCTGGTAGAAGGTCTTGGTGGCGAGGCCCTCGATGTCGTACTCGCTGATGAGGCCCGACTCCAGGAGCTTGTGGTTGAGCTCCGAGCCCGGGAAGACCGTCATGGAGAACAGGTAGAGGTCGAACGGGTGGGGGAACTGGCTGATCATGTCGAACAGCGCGGCCTTGTCCTCCACCGTGGAGACCGGATCGTCGAAGATGAGCTGGAAGTGGCCCTTGATGCCGAGCTTCTTGAACAGGTCGGCGATGTCGTTGATCGTGGTGTTCTTCACCCGGCGATCGTAGAGGTGCCCGGTGACCCGCTCGGAGCTCTGCACGCCCATGTAGACGTTCTTGAGCCCCGCGGCGGCGAGCATCGTCATCCGCTCTTCGTTCACCAGCTTCGGCTCGATGAAGACCTCGAACGGGAGGCCGATCTCCTTGGGGTAGAGGTCGCAGAACTCCACCAGCCAGTCGTGCTGGAAGTTGAAGACCTCGTCGTCGAAGCGGATCCGCTTGAAGTCCCAGTGTTTCTTGGCTTCCTTGATCTCGTCGACCATGGAGGCGGGCGAGCGCACGCGGAACCACTTCTGGCCCGGGTACACGTCCTTCTTGTAGGTGCTGTTGTAGCAGTAGCTGCACTTGTAGATGCAGCCGCGGCTGCCCATCATCTGGAAGACCGGGTCCCCGTGCATCGGGTCGCCCTTCTCGATCTTCTTGCCCCAGATGAAGTACTTGTGGTCGTGGGTGACGTAGTCGCGGTACGGGAGCGTGTCGAGGTTCTCGATCAAGGGACGAAGCGCGTTCTTCCGCACGCCGTCCTTGGTCTGGAAGAGCATGTTCGCGGTGTCGAGCACGTCGGTGCCCGCCTGGAGCCGGTCGCAGAGCTCGGTGAGCGCGAGCTCGCCTTCGCCCTGGAGCACCATGTCGGCCGTCTGGATGCACTCGGTGGGCATGAGCGTGGGGTGCATCCCACCCCAGAGCACCGGGATGTCCATCACGTCGTGGATGTGGTCGGTGAGGATGCGCGCGGCGTTGTAGTACGCGCTCGCCCGGATGCTCAGGCACACCGTGTCGAGGTGTTCGTCGGCGATCACCTTGATGAGGCTCTGCAGCTCCTCGTCGGTGGCCGGGTCGAGGTGGTTGCTGATCCAGTCCTTGAAGTAGATCTCGGCGACGTGGTGGCCGGCCTGACGGAGCGCCGCCGCGAGGATGCGCACCGCGTTGTTCTCCACGTCGTACATCGAGACGATGCCGAAACGGACGGGGCGGCCCTGCGTCTTCTGGACCAGGCGGGCGATACGATCGTTCATGCCGGAACCTGCTTCGAGGCGTAAAGGGTAGCACCTCCGGGCCCCGCCGGGATCGTGAGCGCCGCCGCGGACGCCACCCTTGGTGCACACGGCTACGGAAGCGGGACGGCTGTGGGGCGATCGTGCTACCCTCGCGCCGCCTCGGAGAGTCGACCGTGTCCACTGATGCGCCCGTGATGAACCCCTGGGACAGCCCCGGCGCTGCCGGCCACATCCCCCCCGACAAGCAGCCGCAGTTCCTCGGGCACCCCGCCGGGCTCTTCGTGCTGTTCTTCACCGAGATGTGGGAGCGCTTCAGCTACTACGGCATGCGCGGGCTGCTCAAGGCGTACATTGTGTACTACGCCTGCTCGGCCGCCGGGAAGGTGCTCTACCCGACCGACAGCCCGCCGGTGCCCACGGGCGTGCCGTCGAACCCCTTCGGGATCGTCGGTTGGGACTTCCTCCAGTGGCTCCCGGACTGGGTCATCTCCAAGTCCAGCGTGCAGGACTTCGCCTCGAGCCTCTACGGCTCCTACACCGCGCTGGTGTACCTCACCCCGGTCATCGGCGGCATCCTCGCCGACCGGTGGATCGGCCAACGCAAGGCGGTGGTCATCGGCGGGCTCATCATGGCCCTCGGCGAGTTCACCATGGCCAGCGAGCGGTTCTTCCTGCTCGCGCTCGGGCTCCTGATCATCGGCAACGGCTTCTTCAAGCCGAACATCAGCACCCAGGTGGGCGATCTGTACCCGGCCGGCGATTCCCGTCGCGACGGCGCGTTCACGATCTTCTACATGGGCATCAACCTCGGCGCGTTCGCCTGCAACTTCGTGACCGGGACGCTCGCCGCGATCTACGGCTGGGCGTACGGCTTCGGCGCCGCCGGCGTGGGCCTGCTCATCGGCCTGGTGATCTACCTCTTCGGGCGGAAGTACCTCGCCCCTGAGCTCCCCAAGGAGCACAAGGCGGCCGAAGCCGCCGCCGCGGGCCCCCTCACCAGCGACGACTGGGTGAAGGTCGGCGCCCTCTGCGCCCTCTGCCTGCTCAACGTGGCCTTCTGGGCGGTGTACGAGCAGCAGGGCAACACCATGCAGACCTGGGCCGACACCCAGACCAACTGGCCGGTGATCCTCGGCTTCGCCATCCCCCCGAACTGGTTCCAGAGCTTCAACCCGTTCATGATCTTCACCCTCGCCCCGCTGCTTGAGATGGTGTGGCGTTGGCAGGCGAAGAACGGCAACGAGCCCACCTCCGTGGGCAAGATGGCCATCGGCTCCACTGTGCTCGGCCTCTCCTTCCTGGTGATGGCCTACGGCGCCTTCCTCATCGGCGACGGCAAGGGTTCGCTCTTCTGGCCGTTCGCCTGCACCCTGATCCTCACCGTGGGCGAGCTCTACCTCTCCCCGATCGGGCTCTCGTTGGTGACCAAGGTGAGCCCGCCGCGCATCGTCTCCATGATGATGGGCGTGTGGCTGGCGTCGAGCTTCGCGGGGAACTTCCTCAGCGGCGCGATCGGCACCCTCTACGACGACATGACGAAGACCAACTTCTTCCTGCTCCTCTGCGCCATCGGCGTGAGCACGGGCATCGCGATGTGGGCCTTCAACAAGCCGCTGAAGAAGGCGCTCGGCGGGCACTGAGGCGGGGGCCGGGCGGGCGGTCCGCAACGGCGGGCCGCCCGACTACCCGTGCGCCACCCGGTCGACGAGCCGGAGCGGCTGGCGGCTGCGCCCGGCGCGGCCCGCGTCGGCGCCCTTGAGGCGGAACCCGGCGACCATCCCGGAGAGCTCGCGGGCCTGCCCGGAGAGCTCCTCCACCGCCGCCGCCGCCTCTTCCGCGTTCGCCGCGTTCTGTTGGGTCACGCGCTCCATGTCGGAGACGGCGCGCGTCACCTCACGGATGCCGCCGGTCTGGGTGGCGCTCGCTTCGGCGATGTCGGCCACGATGGCGCTCACCTTGCTGATCGAGTCGGCGATGGCGCCGAGGTTGCGGCCCGCGTTGCGGCTCACGTCCTGCCCCTGACGGGCGAGGTCCACCGACTGCTGGATGAGGCTCTCGGTCTTCCGGGCGGCCTCCTTGGAGCGCATCGCGAGGTTGCGCACCTCCTCGGCCACGACCGCGAAGCCGCGGCCGGCCTCGCCCGCGCGGGCGGCCTCCACCGCGGCGTTGAGCGCGAGGAGGTTCGTCTGGAAGGCGATGTCGTTGATGTCGCGGATGATCGCGGCGGTACCCTCGGCGGCCTGCCGCATCCGGTCCATCGCGTCGTCCATCTCCTGCATCGCCGAGGTGCCCATCTCCGTGGCGCCGCGGGCGTCCTGGGCGAGGGCGTTGGCCTCGTGGGCGCGCTGGGCGTTCTTGGAGGTCTCGGTGGCCATGGCTTCGAGGCTCGCGGAGGTCTCCACCAGGGCGCTCGCCTGGGTGGACGCGCCCTGCGCCACCGACTGGGCGCTCTCGGCGATCTGCCCGGCCGCCGCGGTGACCTGCCCCGCGGCCTCCTGCACCTGGAGCAGGCTCGACTCCAGCGTGCCGACGGAGGTGTTCAGCGCCACCTTGATCCGGTCATAGTCGCCCTCGTAGGCGCCAGACATCCGGGCGGTGAGGTCACGGTTGGAGACGCGCCCCAGCGCGATGGACGCCTCGGCGATCGGGGCGGAGATCGCGTCGAGCAGCGAGTTCACGCCGCCGACCATGGTGGCGTAGCTCCCCGAGAAGCGGCTGGTGTCGCCGCGGGCGGAGAGGTCGCCGCGGTCGGCGGCCTTCACCAGATCGCCGAGGACCTCGGTGAGGCCGCGGGTGGTGGCGAGCAGGCGCACGAAGGCGTGGCCGAGGGCGTCCTGGGCGCCGCGAGGCTCCACCTCGGCGGTCGGGTCGCCGGCCGCGACGCGGGTGGCCGCCTCGGCGAGCGCCGTCTGTGAGGTGGCGACGGCGTGGAAGGCGTGGGCGACCTCGGCGAGCTCGTCCTTGCCGTCCACGTTCACGTCGACCGGCTCGCCGAGCGCCACCCGACGGGCGGCGCGGGCGAGGACCTGGGCGCGAGCGACCAGCCCGCGTACCACGAAGAGGGAGCCGCCCAGCCCGCCGAGCGCCGCGATGGCGGTGGAGGCGATGAGCAGGGTGCGCAGCTGCGCGGCGTTGTTCGTGGCCGATTCGAACTGCGCCTTCCCCTGGACCATGTCGTCGTCCGCAGTCTCGTCGAAGGCCTCCTGGAGCTTCTGGGCGATCGGCTCGCAGTCCGCGTGCCACACCGCACGGGCGCCCGCTTCGTCCCCCGCGTCAAGGCGCGCCCACACGCCGTCCAGCGCACGGCGGTAGTCGGTGAAGCCTGCCTTCAGGGCGGCGTAGTCCTCGCGGTCTTCATCGCTGGTGAGGCCGGCGCCATAGCCTTCGAAGGCCTCGTCGAGGTCCTTCCACCTCGCGGCGGCGTCGGCCTTGAGGCGGGTGCGCACCGTCGGGTCGTCGGTGGAGACCGCGTCGAGCACGGTGGACCGCGCTCGTTGGAGGGACTCCGTGAGCTCCGCGAACGCCTGGAGCGGGGCCACCTGCTGCGCGTACAGCTCCCCGGTCGCGCGCGCCGACTCGCCGAGCGAGTACTGCGCGAAGCCTCCGCCAAAGACCATCCCCGCGCACAGGATGGCAGGGATCGCCACCAGTTTGGGGGTGAGCTTGAGGTCGTCGAGGCTGGGCATGTGGACTCCCGGAGCGCATGCGAGACACGCGCGCTCCTTCATCGGTCCGGGCCGCGCCGATCTGTACCCTCACCGTCGGGAGCGAGCGCGACGGGGACGAACCCCGGAGAGCACGTTCCGATCGGGCTCTCCGCGGTTTGGGCGTGCGCGGTGGATCATCGTGGGCTGACGCTCCCGCGGCCTGCGACAAGTCGCCGCAGGGCTGATGCGCGGCCCGCGCGGCGCTCAGCCCTTGCGCAGCCCATGGAGCAGCGGCCCGTGACCGGACCCCAGGCTCTCGGTGGCACCGCGGACCAACGCCGCGACGTAGTTGAGGCTGGTGGCGCAGGCGGTCTCCAGCGCTTCGCCCTTGGCGAGCTCGGCGGTGATCGCCGCGGACAGCGTGCAGCCGGTGCCGTGGGTGTTCTTGGTGTCGGTGCGCGGGTGGTGCCAGCGGCGGCTCTTCCCGCCGACCCGGAGCTCGTCGGAGACGAACGGCCCCGACCCATGACCGCCCTTGAGCAGCGTGGGCACCGTGAGCACCCCGAGCGCCTTGGCCTCCGGGATGTTCGGCGTGACCAGCGTGGCCAGCGGGAACAGGCGGGACTTGAGCGCGTCCAACGCCTTGGGGTCGTAGAGCGCGCTGCCATCCTTGGCGAGCATCACCGGGTCGACCACGAGCATCGGGCGGTGGGAGAGGGCCTCTAGCACATCGCACACCGCGTCCACCGTGGCGGCGTCGGCGAGCATGCCGGTCTTCATCGCGTCGACCGGGAGGTCATCGAACACGGCACGAAGCTGCTCGCGCACCATGTCGGGCCCGACGAGGGACACCGCCCGCACCGCGGTGGTGTTCTGTGCGGTGATCGCCGTGACCACGGACATCCCGAAGACGCCGCGATCGAGGAAGGTCTTGAGGTCGGCCTGGATGCCGGCGCCACCGCCGGAGTCCGAGCCGGCCACCGTGAGGGCCGTGCGTACGCGCATCTTCCCGGGATAACCCGCGGCGCGTGTCCACCCCGGAAGACTCCAACCCCCGTAAGCTCCCTGGCTGTGGCCTGGCCGCCTACGTGCTCCTCATCCTCTCGATTGCCGGCGTCGGCGCGGTAGGAATGACCGTGTCGTGGTACTCGCTCGTCGCCGGGAGCCAGCAGCTCTCGCCGCTGCGCACCAGCTACGGCGGCGTGGTGGACCCCGCGGTGCTCGCCCCGCTGCGCACCGCGAAGCTCCTCGGCGAAAGCGAGATTCCCGACGCCTACCACGCCGAGGCACCCGATGGTTCGGCCGCCTGTGCGCTGGTGGGCACCCGCGTGGTGCGGCTCTCGGCGGAGTCGGGCGCCCAGACGATCCAGTACGCGGACATCACGGGGCTCGAAGGGAACGAGGCCACCGTCACCATCACCGCGAGCACCGGCACCATCGTGTGCCCGTTCAACGAAGGCGAAGGCGCGAGCAGCTTCAAGGCGATGTTGGAGCGGCGGTAGGGCGGTGCCGCGCCCCTGGGCCGTCGTGGAGCGGGTGGACACCCCGGAGGGGCCGCTGGAGCTCCGTCAGCGCGGGCCGAAAGACTTCTTGATCGTGGTGGGCGGGCGCGTGCTCATGAGCAGCACCGCCACGCGTACCGAGCGCGCCGTGGCGGAGGAGGCCTGCAAGCGCCTCGGCGGCGTCCCGGCGCCGCGGGTGCTCATCGGCGGCCTCGGGATGGCGTTCACGCTGCGCGCGGCGCTCGACGCGCTGCCGGCCTCCGCCTCCGTCACCGTGGTGGAGATGAACCCGGTGGTGGAGCGCTGGTGCCGCGGCCCGCTCGCGGAGACGACCGGCCGTCCGCTCGACGACCCGCGCACCACCCTCGTGCTCGGCGACGTGGCGGCCGTCATCGCCCGGCCGCCCGCCCCACTGGACGCGATCATCCTTGATCTGTACGAAGGTCCCCACGCCGCCACCCAGTCGCGGGAGGACCCGTTCTACGGTCCGGCGGCGCTGCAGCGTACCCGCGCGGCGCTGCGGCCCGGCGGCATCCTCGCGGTCTGGTCCGAGGACCCCGACGCGGCCTTCGAAGCCCGGCTCGGCCGGGCCGGCTTCGTGTCCGAGCGGGTGCCCCCGCCGCCGAGCGGGCCGCGCCACGTGGTGTACGTGGCCCGGCGGCGCTGAGGGGCCCGCGGCGGGCGCCGGCACGCCCTCGTCTGCCGCCGCCCCTCACGCGACCGTGATCCTGGATACTGTGCCGCCGTCGAGCCGCACCTGCCGGCTCCGCCCGAGGAGCGTCCATGCACATCCGTCGCCTCACCGTCCTGTCCGCCCTCGGCGCCGCGCTCTTCGCGTGCAGCGGCACGTCCACCACCCCGCCGCCGCCCCCGCCGCCGCCGCCCGAGGTGAAGGTGGAGCCGCCGGTCACCCCGCCGGTCACGCCGCCCGTCACCCCGCCGGTCACGGTGCCGGTCACGCCGCCCGCGCCGACGGACCTGCTGCCGCCGCCTTGGGGCGAGCTCGGCCTCACGTACGGTAACGCCACGGTGCAACGGGTCGATCCGGGCCAGGTGGTGCTCACGGCGCCGATCTCCACGGTCGCCACCACCACCGAGCCGCTCTACTCCGGCTGGGAGCAGGCCCTCACCGCCGCGGGCTACCGCGCGGGCACCCCGTTCTCCCGCGAAGGCGACGCGGGCGAAGCCTGGGACAAGGGCGACCAGCACCTCGCCATCGCCCGCGGCACGGTAGACGGCGTGGCCTATGTCTACGCCGAGGACCTCCAGAAGGTGGATGGCGCCGTCGCGAAGCAGGGGGTGGATGCCGTGGTGCACCGCGTGCTCTCCGGCGACACCGAGCCGGTCCGCCAGGTGGTGAAGGACCCCGCGAAGGACCCGGCCAAGGACCCCGCGAGGGACCCGGCCAAGGACCCCACCAAGACCACGGCCGAGACCCACACCGGCACGACCTCCACCACCCACTACGGCACGACGGGCACCAAGGGCACGACGACGACGACGTACGGCGGGGAGAAGGGCGGCAAAGGCAAGAAGGGCAAGGGGAAGAAGTAGCGGTGGCCCCGGCGCTGCTGCTCTGGCTGTCCGCCGCGGCGGCGGCGCCCACCCAGGACCTGCTCGTCTCCCTCCGCCAGCCCGCGGGCTCGCCCCACCAGCTCGCGCGGTGGACGGCGGACATCGCCGCGGAGCAGGCGGCGGCGCTCGCGTGCATCCGCCCGGCGGGCGCGCGCGCGGCCATGCTGCGCACCTACCGGGCCACGCCGATCCTCTTCCTCCGGATGGACGCCGCGGCCGCGGCCCGGGCCCGCGAGTGCCCCGGCGTGGAGGCGGTGTCCCCCAACCGCCACTTCGCGCCCACGCTCGCGGAGAGCGTCCCGCTCATCGGCGCCGACACCGTGCACGCCGACCTCGGCTGGGACGGCACGGGCACCGCCGTGGCGATCATCGACACCGGGATCACCTACACCCAGAGTGAGGTCGGCGGCTGCTTCGGCGCCGGCTGCAAGGTGGTGTACGGCTACGACTTCGCCGACGGCGACGCCGACCCCACCGACTGCCACGGCCACGGCACCAACGTGGCCGCCATCGCCGCAGGCACCGCCGGCGTGGCGCCGGGCGCGAACATCGTGGCCTACAAGGTCTTCTCCGGCTCTGGTTGCTCGGACTCCACGGACGACGCCATCGCCGCAGCCCTCGACGACGTGGTGCTCCAGGCGGCGACGTACAACATCGTCAGCGTGAACATGTCGCTCGGCACCAGCGACTACCGCACCAGCGTGGAGTGCGACGGCACCGGCACCGCGACCGAGACGGCGATGACCAGCGTCTACGCCGCGGACGTCCTCCTCGTGGTCTCCGCGGGGAACGACGGAGACGAGGACAACGTCTCCTTCCCCGCCTGCCTCCGCCGCGCGCTCGCCGTGGCCAACACCTACGACGCCGACACCAGCGCCCAGAGCTGGTGCCTCGGGGAGAGCTGCGCCAGCTACTGCACCGACAGCGCCCCGAAGGTCGACACGCTCAACTGCTCCAGCAACGGCGGCGCCATGATCGACGTCGCCGCTCCCGGCACGACCATCGTGGCCGGCGGGCAGACGATGTCGGGCACCAGCCAGGCCGCGCCGCACGTGGCAGGCGCCGCGGCGCTGCTCGCCCAGGCCATGCCAGGGACAACCCCGAAGAAGCTCGGGGAGTGGCTGGCCCGGAGCGCCACCACGGTGAACGACACCCGCGGCACCACCGCCTACAGCTACCCGCGGCTGGACCTCGTCACCGCCTTCGCGGGCGACCTCGCCGACCTCAAGATCACCAACCTCGACCTGGAGACCACCGGCGGGCTCTACGCCGGCACCGCGGCGACGATGGCGGTCACCGTGGAGAACAAGGGGCCGGGCACCTTCGAAGACGCGGTGGTGATCCTCTCCACCGAGGACCCCGACCTGGGGGTGGACGGCACGGCCTTCCCCCTCGGAACGATCGACCCGGGCGTGGAGGCGACGATCCCTGGCGTGCCGTTCGACGTCTCCGCGGCTTGCGCCGAAGACCACAATGCCACGATCACTGTGACGATCTCGCTCAACGGCGACGCCGGCGACGACGCCGACGCCACCTTCTCGCTCAACTGCTTCGTGGACGACGACGGCGACGGAGTGGACCGCCGCGACGACTGCGACGACACCGACGACGCCGTCTTCCCCGACGCCGAGGAGACCTGCAACGGGGTGGACGACGACTGCGACGGCGAGATCGACGGCGCCAACGCCACCGATCCCGCCCCCTGGTACGCCGACGCCGACGGCGACGGCTTCGGCGACGCGGCCGTGAGCACCTCCGCGTGCGTGGCGCCCGAGGGCTACGTCGCGGACGCCACCGACTGCGACGACCAGGCCGTCGCGGTCTTCCCCGGCGCGCCCGAGGCCTGCGTGAACGTGGACCTCGACGCCGACTGCGACGGCCTGCCCGGCTTCAGCGACCCCGACGCCACCGACACCCTCACCCGCTACACAGACGCAGACGGCGACGGGCATGGCGCCGGCGCAGCCGTCCTCACCTGCGACGACAGCCGGGAAGACCTCACCGCCACCGCCGATGACTGCGACGACGCCGACCCCGACGTGTACCCGAGCGCCCCCGGTTACGACGCGAACTGCACGCCGACGGGCGGCGAGGCGCCGACGGGCTGCGGCTGCGAGACCGGCGGGGAGCCCCTGGCGGCCGGCCTCGGGGGGCTCCTCGGGCTGGCGACGCTCCTGGGGCGGCGGCGACGATAGCCCGGAGGCGCCGCCGACGTCTGTCTTGGCTCGCGACGGTCCTGCGCCACCGGGAGGTGGGACCCAAAACAAGGGAACAAACAACCATCTGGGCGATGCGCGAAACACGCGCCGCCTTCACCGGGCGCGTTCCGCTGCGCATCGCGGCGCCGCCGCGGCCCTCCGGCCTACGGATGGGGCGGCGAGATTACCCGGCGGCTGCGGCCGTCCGCTCGGGCACCCGCCGCGTCGCGACCACCATCCCCACAATCGTCACCCCGCCCGCGAGAAGCGTACGACCGTCGAGGCGCTCGCCGAGGAGCGGCCACGCCAGCGCCGCCGCGATCGTGGGCTGGATGCACACGAAAACCGCCACCACGCTCGCCGGCACCGACCGCAGTGCGAAGAGGTTGAGGAGGTAGGTGGCGACGGTGCTCCCGAGCACCACGAACGCCAGCGCGCCCCACGCCGCAGGCGGGGCGTCGGGGATGGCCGGGATCCCCGTGACCACCAGCACCTGCGGCACGCCCCAGGTGAACAGCGCCGCCGCCAGGGACCACGGCGGGACGACGCCGAGGAGGTCCCGCACCTGGAGCAGATAGATCGCGTAGGCCACGGCGTTGCCGAGGATCATCAGGTCGCCGACGAGCTCCCCGTCGGCCATCGTCCCGCGCCCGGTGATGACCAGCGCCGCCCCGGCGAACGCCACCGCGATGCCCAAAACCCGCGCGGCGCTCGCCCGTTCGCGCCCGGTCAGGAGCGCGGCCACGAGGGTCACGACGGGGACGCACACGATGAGCAGCACCGCGTGCGTCGCGGAGGTGTGGGAGAGCCCGTAGAGAAAGAGTAGTTGGTTGGCGGAGATCCCGAAGAGCGCCGCCACCGCGATGCGCGCGTGGGTGGCCCACGGGAGCCCTGGCTCCCGGCGCGCCAGCCGCACCGCCTGGAAGACGACCGCCGCCCCGATGACCCGCGCCGCCGAGACGCCCCCCGGCCCGAAGTACGGGAAGGCGAGCTTGGAGAAGATCGGGTGGAGGCCGAAGAGCACCTGCACCACGACGAGCGCGAGGACGGTGCGGGGGGTGAGCACGCCTCAGCCGCGCAGGAGCGCGTCGAACCCGCCGGCCGCGTGGGCGCGCGCGGCGAGCTCGCGGTGCAGCCGCGCCACGAGGCCCGGCCCCTCGAAGATGAACCCGGTGTAGACCTGCACGGCGGCGCAGCCCATGCGGAGGTATTCCAGGGCGTCGTCCGCCGTGAAGATGCCGCCGACGCCGATCACCGGGGCGCGGCCGGCCACGGCGTCGAGCACCACGCGGAGCTTCTCCCGGGAGAGCGTCCGGAGCGGGGCGCCGGAGAGGCCGCCGAACTGGTCGAGCCGGCCGGTCTCGCCGGGGCGGGTGACGGTGGTGTTCGTGGCGATGATCCCGGCGCAGCCGGCCTCCAGCGCCACCTCAACGGCCTCCCGGAGCGCGTCGTCTTCGAGGTCGGGCGCGAGCTTGAGGAAGACCGGGGTGCGCTCGGCGGCGGGCACGACGGCGCCGAGCAGCTTCGCGAGCGGTTCGCGGTCCTGCAGCGCGCGCAGCCCGGGGGTGTTCGGCGAGGAGACGTTCACCACGAAGTAGTCGGCCTTCCCGCGCAGCGCGCCGACGCTGTTGAGGTAGTCACCCACGGCGTCTTCGTTCGGCGTGACCTTGGACTTCCCGAGGTTCGCCCCCACCGGGACCTTCGGCCAGCCGCCCGCTGCGCGGAGCCGGGAGAGGGTGGCGGCGAGCGCCACGGCGCCGGCGTTGTTGAAGCCCATGCGGTTGATGAGCCCGCGCTCGGGCACGAGCCGGAACAGCCGCGGCTTGGGGTTGCCAGGCTGCGCGAGCGCCGTGACCGTGCCGACCTCGATCGCGCCGAAGCCGAGGGCTTCCCAGGCGCGAACGCCGATGCCCTCCTTGTCGAGCCCGGCGGCGAGGCCCACGGGCCCGCCCCACTCCAGACCGGCGACGGTGCGGCGGAGGATCGGGTCGGGACGCCGGTTCCCGGCCAGGAACGGCACCAGCGGGAGGCCACGGAAGACCAGCTCGTGGGCGGTCTCGGCATCCAGGCGGAAGAGCAGGGGGCGGACGAGGCGGTAGAGGGCGTCGAGCACGGCCGCCGCTATCTCGCTGCGGGTCGCGTCGGGTAGACTGCGCCGCATGCTCCCCCGCCTCACCCTCGCCGCCGCCTTCGTCATCGCCGGCGGCCTCTGCTGCGGTCTCCCGGAAACGGGCGTCGATCCAAACACTCCGCCCGCGGGCCAGCCCCGCTACGTCGTCTCGGCGAGCACGCTGAAGCTGCGCGCCAGCCCGAGCACCGCGGCGGCCACGCTGGCGGAGGTGCCGCGCGGCGCCACGGTGATCGTCACCGGGGCGTCGACCGGGAGCGAGGTGGCGTCGAACATCCGTGGCGGCTGGGCGCCGGTGTGGTACGCGGGCCAGTCCGGCTACGCCTTCGACGGGTTCCTGCTGCCCGTGCCGCCGCCGCCGGTCGACTGCCCCAACCTGAGCGCGTGGGCGCTCGCCATCGGCTTCGCGGGGCCGGAGACGGTGATCGCCAAGCAGGCGTGCAGCACGATGGGCGTGGAGATGGAGGGCGACTGCGACACGACCAAGCGCACGCCGCTCAACGGCCAGGCCTGGCTCGAGACCAACGCCGGCTACGAGTGGGGCTCCGACACCATCCACATCCCCAACACCACCTCGGACGCCGTGTGGGCCGCGGCCCGGCAGTGCATGAAGACCGAGTTGGACTTCAGCAACGAGGGCCTGCCCACCGCCTCGGGACCGTCGCCCACGCTGCACACCGACGACGGCGAGGTGAGCATGCTGGTCTCCGAGGGGATGCGGGGCTGGGAGTTCCCGCTAGGGTGCAGCTCCTACGTGCACGTCACCCAGAAGGGGACCGACGTGGAGGTGGCGGCGGGCGGGGGGTGTTGAGCGCGAACGCGGGCCCGACTTTCTAGCTCCAAATCCATGAAAAGGAGTATCGTGCGTCCATGCGCCTCCTGCTCCCTCTCGCCCCGATCCTCGCCCTCGCCTGCGCAACCCCGCCCATCGACACCAGCACCCCGTCCGGCGGGCACGACACTGGCGCAGGCGACACCGCGGACACCGGCAAGGACAGCGGGCGCGACACCAGCACCGACACCGCCGACACCGACACCGGCAAGGACACCGGCAAGGACACGGCCGACACCGGCAAGGACACGGCCGACACCGGCAAGGACACCGCCGACACCGGCAAGGACACCGGCACCCCCGACACCAGCGACTCCGGATGGGTGGACTCCGGGGACTCGCCGACGTTCGACACCAGCACGCCCCCGTGTCGCAACTCCGTCCGCAGGGTGGTGCCCCGCGACGGCGCCACCGACGTCTGGTACCAGGACGACGTCGCGTTCACCCTCATGCGCCCGGACGCGACGGCCACCATCGTCACCACCGTCCCAGGGAGCAGCTCGATCGCCGGGAACATCGTCACCTTCACGCCCAGCCCGGCGCTCGCGAGCAGCACGACGTACACGGTGTCGGTGAGCGGGTGCTGGGGCATCGAGAGCACCACCTTCACCACCAGCACGTACGGCTCGGCTGTGGCGGACCCTGCCGCCCTGGTGGACCAGGCCTACGACGGGCAGCTCGCCACCGCGACGTGGACGGAGCCCGCCGGCACCGGCAGCCTCATGGCGAGCTACCTCACCAGCGACCTCCTCATCGGCGTCACCGGCGAGGGTGGCGGCACGATCGACCTCCGCTTCGGCGCGGTGGACCCGACCACGCTCGCGCAGGACCTCGCGACGAACACCGTGGACGTGGTCGGCGCGGACTTCTCGGCGGACCCCGCCTTCACCGCCACGGCCAGCGACCTCACCGTGGAGCTCATGGGCGCGTCCACCACCTTCTTCGCGCCGACGGTGAGCGGCACGTTCGCCCCCTCGGGGGACGAGCTGTCCCACGTGACGATCACCGGCGCGTTGGACACCGCCCCGCTCGCCCCGCTCATGGACCCCAGCGGCCCCGACAGCGCCATCTGCGACCTGATCGCGAGCTTCGGCGACACCTGCACCGCGTGCCCCGACGGCAGCCCCTACTGCGTGGCCGTGCAGGTCGAGGACATCGCGGCCCCGGCAATCCCGGGGCTCTCGGCCGCCGAGGTCACCACGGGCGGGGACCCGACGTGCAGCGTCGTCTCTGGCGCGCTTCCGCTCGGCTGGGCCGGGCTGGTGCTGCTGCTCGGGCGGCGTCGCCGCGACCGGCTATGATGCCGCCATGTTCCTGCTGCTCCTCGGCGCCTGCGGCCCGATCGACTCGAAGATCCCCGACATCCCCGACGAAGACACGGCCGTCGAGGACACCGGAGAGCTCCCCCCGCTCGAACACTGCGGCGCCATCACCGCCGATGAGACGTGGAAGGCCAAGCGCGCGCACCTCGTCACCTGCGACGTGGAAGTGGAGCAGGGGACCCTCACCGTGGAGCCCGGCGCGTCGGTGACGTTCGCGGAGAACACCGGCCTCTCCATCGGCACCGCCGACTACGAAGCCTCCTTCGTGGTGGACGGCAGCTCCTCCGGCGTGGTCTTCAGCCCCGACGGCGACTTCACCTGGGACGGCATCACCGTCGGGGACACCGCCAAGAACGTGGCGATCTCCGGACTCTCAGTGAAGGGAACCACGGCGGGGGTGCGGATCGTGGGCGCAGAGGTCACCCTTGGGAGCCTGTCGATCGACGGCGCTTCGGAGGGCTGCGGGCTCACGATGGATGAAGGCGCACAGTTCGCCGACGGCGCCACCGGCCTCACCGTGACCGGCGCCGCGAGCTGGGGAGTATGCGGGGAGGTACGGAGCGCTGCGTCCTTGCCCGCGTCGGCCAGCCGCTACACCGGCAACGCCTCGGACGGCGTGTACCTCACCGGCAGCCAGCTCAACGAGGCCGCCACCTGGGAGAACCTGGGGGTTCCCTACGTGATCGCCGAGAACGTGGACGTCGCGGGCACGGCCGACGCCCCCGCCGTGCTCACCTTCACCGAGGGCACGACCGTACGCTTCGAGCGGGACCGCGCGCTGCGCTTCTCCCGCCTCGGCGACGCGTCGCAGCTCGTGGCGACCGGCTCGGTCGACGCGCCCGTCACCTTCGACGCCCTCGGCGCCGACATCGCCGGGTACTGGCACGGCCTCGAGGTCGACCGGGGGGCGGACGAGGTCTTGCTCAGCCAAGTGGTGATCTCCGGGGCGGGCGGCGCCGGCGCGGCGCTCACCGTCAACGACACGCCGGTCTTGCTGGACGACCTCTCCATCACCGGGTCCGCCGGGGCGGGCGTGGAGCTGCGGGGGTCCGCGGTCTTCGCCACCGGCAGCGCCGGCCTCGCGGTGAGCGACAGCGGCCTCCCGGTGGTGCTGCCGCCCGCTTCGGTGCCGTCGCTCCCCACGACAGGCGCGAGCTTCACCGGCAACACCGTGAACGCCGTGCAGGTCTCCGGCGACGCCGCGGTGTCCGAGTCCGGCACCTGGCCCGACCCCGGCGTCCCCTACTGGCTGGTGGACGACGTGGCGGTCGACGGCAAGGCTGACGCCCCGGCCATCGTCACGCTGTCCGCGGGGGTGGACCTCCTCCTCGACAACAACGTCGGCCTCTACGTGGGCCGCAACGGCGCGGCGGGCTTCGTGGTGGACGGCACGGCGGCGGCGCCGGTCACGATGGAGCCGTGGTCGGCCAACACCCCAGGCGCGTGGGGCGGCCTGGGGCTCTACGAGAACACGGTGGCGGGCGGGTCGCGGCTCTCCCACCTCACCATCGGCTACGCCGGTGGAACCACGCTCAAGGGCAACCTCCACCTCGTGGACGCGTCCCCGGTGCTCGACACCGTGTACCTCCACGACGGCGAGGAGTGGGGTCTCTACCTCAACGGCGACAGCGCGCCGGACCTCACCGACGTGACCTACGCGAACAACGGACTGGGACCGTGCAACACCTGCAACTGATCGCCGCCCTCGCCCTCGGCGGGTGCGGCACCGCCCCCGACAGCGGCGACAGCGCCGACACCGCCGTCGTCGTCGACCCCGACGCCCCCGTCGTCACCTCCGCGCAGGTCACCTGCTACGAGCACACCACCGGCGACCACTACATCCAGTGGACCGCCGCGGCGACCGTCTCCGACAAGCAGGGCAGCGACACCGTGGAGACGATGGCGAGGATCGAAGTGAGCGACGCCCGCGGCGACCTCGGCGAGGAAGCGCTCGTCTGCGCCGGCGGCACCTGCAACGGGAGCTGGAAGGACCAGGACGGCCCCGACCTGGAGTGTGACACGATCGCCGTCGGGACCTACGACTTCGCGTTCATCGTCACCGACATCGACGGCCACGAGTCGCTGCCGCTGGTGGTGCATGGAGTGGTGGACGGCGCCGGCTGATACGGTCCATGACGGATGAGGATCGCTCCCCCGTCGCGCCGACGCGGAGCGAGTCCGTGCAGCAAGCAAAACCGGGCCTCCCGGCGGCGAGTGAAAACCTCGTCCTTGTTCGCCGACGGTTCAGGGTGAGGCGACGGTGCGGGTGACGTCACGGGCGAACCGGCCGAGCGCAGCGAGGGCCGGGCGCTCGTGGCGGCAGGACCCAGCGCCAACCCTCACGTTCACCGAGGCGACAGTGGTGCAACTCGCGACGCCGGGAAGCCCGCCCCCCCGGCGCCGCGTCCTCGCCGGACGAGCGGTGAACACGGCGGGTCGGTATGACGCCCAGGATCTCGGGGTGGGTCCCCCCTCTCGGCCCTCCTCCACCCTCGCGAGCCACGACCCGCGTCGGCTTTCCTCCGGGCCGCTCCCCCGGGCCAGACGCGTCGCCGGGGCGCCCACCACCGCGCTACACTACGCGGATGTTGCTGCTGTTCGCCTTCGGCTGCGGCACCGAGACGGTGTCGTTCTCCCTCACCCCCGAGAGCCTCGACTTCGGCCCGGTGGACTTCCCCTCCGCCGACCAGATGCCCGAGGGCGGCTACGCCCAGATGGAGCTGCACGTCACCAACACCGGCGAGACGGACGGCAACCTCAGCCTCCCCGAGCCCGACCCCGACGTGTTCTGCATCGCCGGGTTCACCACGCAGGAGTTCCCGGTAGACCTGGACGTGGTCCACCCGGGAAGCGCCTACGTCTTCACCGTGGGGCTGTGCGGTTACCCGCCAGGGACCGAAGGGACCGACGTCTCCACCTCCTTCGAGATCGACACCGACGGCGAGCCAGCCAGCATCCCCGTCCCCGTCACCTTCACCCCCAACCGCATCACCGGATAACGGAGCGCGAATGTTCCTCCTCCTCACGTCCCTGGCGCTCGCAGGCGCCCCGGCGACGGCCGCCTCTGCCGCCCCTACGACCCTCGCCGCTCCCGCCGCCACCACGCTCCACCAGAAGGTCGTGGAGCTGCTCTCCGGGATGGAGAAGCCGGCCACTGCCGCCGAGTGGAAGGCGCTCGGCCCCGAGGCCGAGGCCGAGCTCGTGACGATCGCGAAAGATCCGGCAGGCGTGCCCACCCAGCGGGGCAACGCCCTCGTCGCCCTCGGCTTCTTCCCCAGCGACGCCGCGCACACCTTCCTGAGCACCACCCTGGCCGATCACTCGACGCCCGTGCTGCTCCGCCGGAAGGCCTGCGCCGGCCTCGGCCACGGCTGGGGCGCGGCGGCGGTGCCCGAGCTCTCGGTCGCCCTCGCGGACGCCGACAGTAACCTGCGCCTCTCCGCCGCCCGCGCGCTGGTGAAGGTGAAGGACCCGTCCGCCACCGCCGCGATCCAGGCGCGCGCCGCCGTGGAGACCGACACCAACGTCCTCGCCGTGCTGAAGAAGGGGGTGAAGCCGTGAGCCGCCTCCTGGTCGGGGCCACGCTCGCCCTCCTCCTCGCCGGCTGCGACAGCGGCACCGGACAGAACGCCGAGAACCTCAGCTACGAGGACCTCGGCCCCTTCAAGACCGACGCCGATGGCCTGGTCGATGTGCCCTGGGACATGCCCGAGGGCGTCGTGAGCAGCGAGGTCTTCTGCGGGCCCTACGGCTACGACACGCTCGCCACGGCGGACGACGTCACCGACGCCAGCGGCTCCGCGGTGTACGACGACGACGCGCCCTCCTCCGGCGGGCTCCGCGTGAGCGTGCTCGACGACACGCTCCCGGTGCTGGTGCCCGTGTCGCCGAACCTCGAGGCGGCCGCCGGAACCTGGACGCTCGGGCTGTACATCTCGGCCTCCGACCTGCCCACCACCGTGAGCTGCGCGGCGATCAACCGCATCGGCGACACCGCGGCCACCAACACGGTGGACGTGAACCTCGTCTTCGTGGGGGTCGACGGCCTCTCCGCCGGCCTCAACGCCCAGAGCGGCGCCGGTCATGAGGGGCTGCAGTCGGCGCTCACCACGCTCGACGACCTCTGGTCCGACCTCGGGTTGGCCGTGGGGAACGTCCGTTACACCGACTTCGACGGCGCCACCGACACCTACACCACCATCGAGGGCGCCGAAGAGTTCGGCGACCTGCTCCGCACCGCGAGCGACGGCCCCGAGCTCACGTTCTTCTTCGTGCAGGACATCGATCTCGGCGACGGCGCCTCGATCCTCGGCCTCTCCGGCGGCCCCCCGGGCGTCGCCGGCTACGGGGGCACCTCGAAGTCGGGCGTGGTCATCAACGCAGCCGACCTCGACGCCTCTCCGGACGAGATCGCGCTCATCATGGCGCACGAAGGCGGGCACTTCCTGGGGTTGTTCCACCCCACCGAGAAGGACCTCACCGGGGTGGACCCGCTCGACGACACCCCCGAGTGCAGCGACTCCGACGGCGACGGCGCGCTCACCAGCGCCGAGTGCGCCGGCAGCGGCGCGGAGAACGTGATGTGGCCGACCGCTCAGGTCGGCACCGCGACCACCTTCTCGGCCGATCAGGGCTGGGTGGTGGCGCGCAACCCGATCACCATCCCGGACTGAGCTTCGCGAGGCGGAAGGGGGCTTTTTGTCCCCCCTCCCGTCTCGGCAGCACCGTCGCGAGCCACGACAGGCGTCGGCGCGGCGCCGCCGTGGCGCGCCCCGCCCGCCCCGCCCTTCTCGCCGACCGCGGCTCCTCGACCGCCGACGTCGGCCGGTGGGCAAGGCGGGGCACCCGCGCCGCTCCCTGGTCATGGCCCTCGGCCTCGCCCCAGGCCCTGCCCACGGCACCCGCGCCCTGCCGCCCCCGCCCCCTCCGCGAGTTCAGCACGTTCTCCCGCGATGGCATGGGGCTTGCAGTTTCGGCTGCCAACCGGAGCCTCCCATGCTGTTCGTCGCCCTCGCCCTCACCGCCTGCGCCACCCCGGAGTCCGGGGAGACCACCCGCCTCGAGTCGCTCCGCGCGTCCGACGGCACCGACTCCTGGGACGAAGCGAGCTACGAGGGCCTCACGACGGTCACGGGCGAGGGTCGCGACTGGGCGCTCTCCGTCGACCTCGGCGACGGCACCACCGGCGAGGTGGACGTCCACGCGCCCGGCGCGTCCGACCTCTCCGTCTTCCACGGCGTGGACGTCGCGACCACCCTCGGCGCGGTGTGGGGCAGCAACCCCCGTGACGTGGAGATCGACACCGTGGCGGGCGACGAGCCCCCCGCGCCGATGTTCGTGGCGCAGGTACACGCCCTCGGCCTCGCCACCGACGCCTTCGGGGAGGGCTTCGTGGACTACGGCGACGCCGTCGGCACCGGCACCATCGAGGTCAGCGGCGCGTGGGGCGTGGAGTACCACGACGTCGTCTTCCAGACGGACGATGGCGAGGTTGTCGCGACCGCCGGAGCGCCGGTGGAGCTCACGATCGACGGGGCGACGTGGCGCGCGGTGGTGCACACCGCCTTCGTGGTCACCGATCCGCCGGAGGAGGTGATGGACTGCGGCGGCGGCGCCAGCGACACCTTGAGCTTCGAGATGATCTACGAGCCCCCGGCGCCGAAGCTCGACGGAATGGAGCCCCAGGGCACGGACCTGGCGGGGGCGTATAGCTGCGGGTGATCGTGGGCGCGCCGGCCCCCCCGCCGCGCTACTGTCGTCCCCCCCCGAGCGCCCCATGCCCTACCGCCTCTACTACTGGCCCGGCCTTCCCGGTCGTGGCGAATTCGTCCGTCTCGCCCTCGAAGAAGCGGGCGCCCCCTACGTGGACGTGGGCCGACTGCCGGCGTCGGAGGGCGGCGGCGCGGGCGCGGTGGTCGCGGCGCGCAAGGGCGCGCTGGGAGGAATCCCTCCCTTCGCACCCCCGATTCTCCAGGTGGGCGACCTCGTGCTCGCGCAGACCGCGGCGATCTGCGCGTGGATCGGCGAGCGGCACGGGCTCGTCCCCGCCGACCCCGAAGCCCGCGCCCACGCCGTGCAGCTCCAGCTCACGGTGATGGACCTTGTGGCGGAGGCCCACGACACTCACCACCCGCTGGCGATCGGCAAATACTACGAGGAGCAACGGGAGGCGGCGGCGGTGAAGGCCGCTCAGTTCCGCACCGAGCGGATGCCCGCCTTCTTCAGCTACTTCCGGCGGGTGCTCGCCGCGAGCGGCGGGCCGTGGCTGCTCGGGGCCACCCGCGGCTACGTGGACCTGTCGCTGTTCCAGGTGCTGTCCGGTTTGGACTACGCATTTCCGCTGGCCTACGCCCGGGAGGTCCCGGCGGAGCTTCAGGTGCTGCGTCAGCGGGTCGCGGCGTTGCCGAACATCGCCGCGTACCTCCTGTCGCCGCGGAGGCAGGCGTTCAACGAGCATGGGATCTTCCGGCGGTATCCGGAGCTGGATGGGTAGGTGTCGCCCCCACGCGACACCCCCGCCCCACCCGGATAGAGCGCGCGCGCGCCCCTCCCCGCCCCTCCGCTGACGCCCCCGCCCGCCAAGACTCCCGAGCTTCCGAAGTACGTTCTTCGCATCCTGGGCCCGGTCTGGTCCGATCTGGCGACCCATCTGTCCGCAAATGCCCCGGCCGTTCGGACCGAGCTCGCTCGAATCGTAAGGGAAGCCGCGGAGGTGGAGAGCGCACCGAAGCGCGCGGAGCGGGAGCTGGCGGTCGCGCTGGTGCGGGCGATCGTCTCCACCGCGCCAGACCGGGTTCGGGACGACCCTGCGCTCCTGGGGCCGACCGGGGCGACCGCCTGGGAAGAGGTGCTCGCCGGCGTGGTGTGGGATGCCCTCGGCGCCACGACGGAGGCCGCGGTGCTCCTTGAGCGAGGCGTGAATCACCTCGCCGCCGAGCCCGATCCTTCCCTGGACCTCCCCGCGCGCTCGGCCCTGGCCGTCGCCTACACCCACCTCGGGGACGTCGCCCGGGCCGCGCGCGCCTGGCACGACGCGGCCGACCTCGCGCATCACCTGGGCGAGCTCCGGCAGGAGGCAACCTTTACGGCGAACCTCGGGTTTCTCTACGGGGAGCACGACGAGCCGGGCCCCTACGAGCGCTACACGCGTCGGGCGCTGGAGCTGCTGCGGGAAGTCGGCGAGCCGCGGCTCATCGCCCACGCCCTCTGCAACCTCGGCGGCGCCCTGCAGCGCGCCGGACGGACCGCGGAAGCCCGCTCCTGCTACGAAGAGGGGCTGCCGCTCGCCCTCGCGCTGGACTGGCCCAACGGCCACGCGCTCTACCACGCCGGGTTCGGCGGGGTGCTCATCCAGGAAGGGCGGGTGGACGACGGGCTGGCGTCCTACGAAGAGAGCCTCCGCATCCTCACCCGCCTCGGGGACGTCTGGCAGCACACGCGCCACCAGTTCATCATCGGGCGGCACCTCGTGGAGATCGGCCGGTTCGACGCGGCGGCCGACCGACTGGAGGCCTGCCTCGCTGCCGCCCGGGCCCGGGCCTTTGGCTCCATCGAGGCCAACTGTCTCCAGTACCTCGCGCAAGCTCGCGAGGGCATGGGGGACGCCGCCGGCGCGCTCCAGGCGCTCTGGGCCCACCTCGGCACCCGCGGCACGGAGGCGGCGGCGCACGTCGCCGATCGGGTGCGGGTCGCGGAGCTGCGGCTGGAGGCGGAGACAATGCGCCGGGAGGCGGCTCGCGAGCGCGTACGGTCCACGGAGTTGCAGAGGCTCAACGAGGAGCTCGCCGCCGCGTTGGCCCAGCGGGAGTTGCTTCAGGGCCAGCTCGAAGCGCTGGCGCGCACCGACGTGCTCACCGGGCTCCCCAACCGCCGCCACCAGCAAGCGGTGCTCGACGGGCTCGACCGGGCGCCGGCGCTCGCCCTGGCCCTGGTCGACGTCGATCATTTCAAGACGGTGAACGACCGTTTCGGTCACGCCGTCGGGGACGCCGTCCTCGTGGAGCTGGCGTCGCGACTTCAGCGATGCCTCCGAGGAAGCGACTCGGTGGCGCGCTGGGGTGGCGAGGAGTTCTGCGTCACGATGCCGAACACCCCCGCCATGCACGCGCAATCGCTGGGGGAGCGCCTCGCCCGAGTGGTGGCCGAGGCGCCGTTCGCGGCCGGTGGGGTCTCGGTGAACCTCACGATCTCGGTGGGCATCGCGGCGGACCCCACGGGAGAGCTCCAGGTGGCCTCGCTCCTGCAACTCGCGGATCAGGCGCTCTACAGCGCCAAACACGCCGGGCGCGCGCGGGTGGTGGTAGCGCCGATGGACGGGGCGCCGACCGCCGCCGACTGATCCTTCGGAGAGTGGATGTTCATCTGGGCGATTGGCGGATCACGGTCCGCGTGGCGGCGGCGTGGGTTGGCTGCCAATCGCGGCGCCGCCGCGCGCTCGCCGGCCACCGCGCGTTACGGGTCCCCGGTGACCCCCGCTCCCCAGCTTCGGCGCCGTGTTTCGGTCGTCACCACGCTCGCGCTGCTCCTCGCCGCCGGCTGCGCCACCCCCGCTCCCGACACCGCAGCGCGGCCAAACATTTCCGCTGTCGCGACCTGTCCCGACAGTGGAGTGTTTGCCGATTGGGCGCTCGACGCGGACATGGACGGCTACGGCGACCCCGCGGCCGTGATCTCGGCCTGCGCCGCCCCGAACGGGTACGTGGCAGACGCCACCGACTGCAACGACATGGACCCCGCCGTACACCCCGGCGGCGTGGAGACGTGCACCGGCCGCGACGAAGACTGCGACGGCGACGCGCGCACCGACGGCGTCATCGCGTACGCGGACGCAGATGGCGACAGCTTCGGCAATCCGGCCACGGGTCAGGCCGTGTGCGCGCTGCCGTCGGGCACCGTGGCGGACGCCACGGACTGCGACGATGGCGACAGCGCGGTCCATCCTGGCGCGGTGGAGGCCTGTAATGGCGAAGACGACGACTGCGACGGTGTCGCCGACCTCGGCCACGAGTCCCCCGGCTATGCGGACGTCGATCACGACGGTCACGGCGACCCCGCCGTTCCCCTCACGGCGTGCGACCCGGGGCTCGGCTGGGCCGCCACCGGCGACGACTGCGACGACGCAGACGACGCGGTCTTCCCCGGCGCGGACGACGCCTGCGGCGACGGGGTCGACGCCGACTGCGACACCGTGGATCCCACCTGCGGCTACTCCGGCGTGAGCAGCGTGGCGGACGCGAGCGCGCGCATCTACAGCGACGAAGCGGCCACCGACCTCGGCCGCATCGTGCGGGTGGGCGACGTCACCGGCGACGGTCAGGAGGACGTGGTGGCCGCGACGTTCCTCGCCGACAGCAAGCTCGGCGGCGCCTTCGTGCTCCCCGGACCGCTCACCGGCGACAGCGTGGCCCAGTCCGTCGGTGCCCGCCTCACCGGCGCCGAAGCCGGCGCGGGTGCCGGCCGCTCGCTCTCCCTCGGCGACGTCGACGGCGACGGCGCCCTCGACGTGGGCGTCGGCGCGCCCTACGACGGCGCGGAGAGCGGGCTCTACGTGGCGTTCGGACCGGTCACGGCGGATCGTTCCCTGGGCGAGGCGTCCGTCGCGCACCTGCTCGCGCCCACGAACACCTACGGAGGCCATGGCTCCGACCTCAGCGGCGACCTCAACGACGACGGCGTCGCGGACGCCGTCGTCGGCGCCTACTACACCTCCGACCGGCGAGGGCTCACCTTCGTGGCGTATGGCCCGCTGACCGGGGACCTCGTGCTCGACACCGACGCCGACGTCACCCTCACCGGCGAGTCCGGCTCGGTGTACGCCGGACGCACCGTGAGCGGCGGCGCCGACCTCGACGGCGACGGCTTGGGCGACCTCGTCGTCGCCTGCCTGGGCACGATGGATGCTCCCGCGTCCGGCGGCTTCTACGTCGTGAGCTCCCCCCTGCCCGGCACCCTCGACCTCTCGGGCGCCGACGGTCGTTACTCCGGCGCCACCGCCAACGGCTACGCCGGCCTCTGGCTCGCCACCGGCGACCTCGACGGCGACGGCCTCGCGGACATCGTCGCCAGCTCGTACGACGACACGCTCGCCACGACCGCGGGCGCCGCCTTCGTCGTGCTCGGCCCCGCCAACGCCGACAGCGACCTCTCCCACGCCGACCTCACCTTCCGCGGCGACACCGCCGGCCAGTACGGCGGCGGCGTGGCCCTCGGCGACCTCGACGGCGACGGGGTCCAGGAGCTACTCCTCGGCGCCCAGGGGGACCCGACCGTCGGCAAGAACGCGGGCGCCGCCTTCCTCTTCGCCAACCCCGCCCCCGGCACCTACGTCTTCTCCGACGGCGACGCCGCCTTCTACGCCGAGGCCGCCGGCGACAACCTCGGGGTCGGCCTCGCCACCGGCGACGTGGACGGCGACGGCGCCGTTGAGCTCATCCTCGGCGCGCCCTACCAAGCCACCGGCGGCGCGGGCGCGGGCGCGGTGTACGTGATGCACGAGGTGGAGTAGGGATTATCCGAGCTGGGCCCACGCCCAGACCGTCGCCAGCGAGAGCGGCATCCCCACCGCGAGGAGCGTTTGCGCGAGGTCGGGGCGGAGGTCGGCGCGCACGGCGAGCATGGCGCCCGTCACCATCGGGGCCATCGCGCACTCCAGGAGCGTCACCCGGAAGGTCGCGTCGTGCGGCTGCTCGGCGAGCATGAGCACGCCGAGCACCAGCGCGGGGGCGATCAGCAGCTTGTAGCCGAGCCCGACCGCAACCAGCCCGGCGTCCCGGGCGCGCGGCCAGGCGAGCTGCGCCCCCACGGCCACGAGGGCCACCGGCGAGAGGGTGGCGCCGATGCGGTCCAGCGCGCCGTCGATCGCCTCGGGCACCGCGACGCCGCGCAGGGCGAGGCCGAGGAGCATCGCCCAGAAGCCGGGGAACCGGAGGATCGCACCCAGCGGCGCGCGCAGCTCGAGCCCGGCGCCGCGGGCGTGGGCGACGACGAGCGGGGCGAGGGTGCAGGTGAGGAGGAAGGAGCCGAGCTGGTCCAGCGGCAGGGCGAGCGGGATCGCCTGGGGACCGACCAGGGCCTCGAGGAGCGGAAAGCCGAGGAAGGAGGTGTTGCAGAGGCCGGTGAGCAAGACGAGGCATGCCACCGTGGCGCGGGAGAGGCCGAAGGCGCGGCCGGCGAGCGTGTAGCCGCCCCACGCCCCGCCGAAGACCAGCCACACACAGCCGACCCCGAGCCAGGGCACGCTCCCGAGCTGGTGGAGCTTCCCCACCGCCAACGCCGGTAGGGCGACGTAGAGCACGTAGCCGGAGAGCGCCGCCGGCTCGAGGAACCGCCGGGCCACCACGCCCGCGCCGAGGCAGAGGGCCACGAGGAGCAGGGCGCTCATCGGGGGGGCCGGGGGCCGGTCAGCGCGCCGGTGTCGGGGGCCGACGACGGCCTCGTGGCGCAGGCGGCGAGGAGGCCGAGGAGCATCACCGGGCGCCTATCGCGCGCTCCCGGCGGCAGCGCCAGCCGTGCTGCGCCCCGTCGCAGGCCGGATGGTGGCCCCCCAGCGCGCTACGCTCTGCGCGTGTGGATGTTCGCCGCCCTCGCCGCCTGCGTCGCCAACGAAGCGGGCGCCAGCTTTCCTTCGGCCGACCTCGTCCGTTTCGACGGCGCCACCCTCGCGCCCGGCGCCTACGACCCGCGCGACGGCGCCGTGGTCGTGGAAGGGGCGACGGCCGACGGGCACGACTGGGCGCTGGCGGTGGGAGAAGGCGCGGTGATCGCCGGGGTGCCGGCGGCGGGGGAGGTCCGACGCTACGTGCTCGACGGCAACGACGCCGCAGGCGGGGAAGTCCTCGCGTCGGGCAACCTCACCGAGCGGTTCGGGGGGGCCGTCGCGGCCGAGGGCACCACGGTTTTCGTGGCGGCCCCGGAGGCCAACGCCGGGCCCGAGCTCGCGGCGGCAGGCGCTTTGCTGCGCGTCGGCGGCAGTGCGCGCTTCGACGGGACGATCAGCCAGGGCCGGCTCGGGAGCGCCCTCGCCGGGTGCGCGGACCTCGACGGCGACGGCGTGCACGAGGTGGCGGCCAGCGCGCCTTTCGAGGTCGACCCCACGGAGCTGGTGGACAGCGCGGGGGACCCCGTGGCCCTCGCGTCCGTCCCGCCACGGGGGCGCGTCTACGTGATCCCGGTAGACGCCGCCGCGGGCGACGCCGCGGCCCGCGCGCCGATCAACGGTGTGGAGGCCAACGAAGGCTTCGGCGACGCGCTCTCCTGTACCCACGACCTCACCGGCGACTCCAACGCCGACCTCGTCGTCGGTGTGCCCTTCGCCAGAGGCGCCGGGGACGGGCTCGGCGAGGGGGTGGTGCGGGTCTACACCGCCGCGGGCGTTGCGGCGGGCACGCCGGAGGTGACGGTACGGGCGCACGCCGTCGGCAGCAGCAGCGCGGGCGCGGCGGAGTCGTTCGGCGCGGCGGTCGCGACGTGCACGCTCCGGAGCGCCGTGAGCGCGGGGCGCGCAGACCTGGTGGTGGGCGCGCCGGAGGCCGAAGGCGGCGACGGTGCGGTGTACATCTTCCCGGGTCGCGACGCGCTGGTGGACGGCGCCACGCCCACACTCACCGTCCGTGGGGAAGCCCCGGGGGGACGCTTCGGCGCCGAGGTGGCGTGCGCGGACCTCGATGGCGATGGCCTGGACGAGGTCGTCGTCGGCGCGCCCGGACAAGACGCGCCGGACGGCACCCTCGAGGTCGGCGGCGTGTACGCCTTCACCGGCCTGGGGGCGACCTCCGGGACCGTGGGGGCCAGCGTCGCGGGCTGGAGCTTCTCCGCCGACCGGGCGTTCCTGCGCGCCGGCCGCTCCTTCGTCGCCGGAGACCTCGACGGGGACGGCTTCGCGGAGCTGGTGCTCCTCGTGCGTCAGCGCAGCCGCTCGCAGTGAGCGGCGGGCCGCAGTGACCGTCGTGTGACCGGAGTTGACCGCGAGCCCCGGCTCCCACGTCCTCGGGAGCCGAGGGCCGGGTTAGGCGGCGCCCCTCTCGGACCGACCATGAACGACCTGCTCCGAATCGCTGTCGACGCCGCCCGCGAGGCCGGAGCGGCCGTCCGCGGCTACTACAAGGACAGCTACACGGTGAAGGAGAAGGGGCAGGACAACCCGCTCACCGACGCCGACCTCGCCAGCGATCGCATCCTGGAGGCCCACCTCCGCCAGCGCTTCCCCGACTACGGGTGGCTCTCCGAGGAGTCGGTCGACGACCCGGTGCGGCTCGGTCGCGAGTGGGCGTGGATCGTCGATCCGCTCGACGGCACCAAGGAGTTCACCCTCGGGATCCCCGAATTCGTGGTCTCCATCGGGCTGGTGCACCGCGGCGAAGCGAAGCTCGGCGTGCTCTACAATCCGATCAAGGAGGAGCTCTTCGCCGGCTTCGTCGGCGGCGGGGCCACGTTCAACGGGGAGCCGTGCCGGGTCTCCACCCACGAGGGGCTCCAGGGCGCCCGGGTGGTCTGCTCCCGCACCGAGATGAAGAAGGGCATGTTCGACAAGTGGATCGGGCAGCTCACCCCGGTGCCGGTCGGCTCGGTCGCCTACAAGTTCGGCCTGGTGGCGGCCGGCCGCGCCGAGGCCACGTTCACCCCGCAGCCCCGCAACGAGTGGGACATCTGCGGCGGGGTGGCGGTGGTCCTGGCCGCGGGCGGCCGCGCCAGCAACGGCGCCGGTGAGCCCTACGCCTTCAACCGACCAGATCCGCTCCACCACGGCGTCTGCGCCACCAACGGGCACGTCCACGAGGCGATCCTCGGCCTCATCCGGGAGGCGTGATGTCCCGTCGCCCGATGCTCGTCATCTTCCTCACGGTCGTCCTCGACCTGCTGGGGTTCGGCCTCGTCATCCCGCTCTTGACCTTCTACGCCGAGTCCTTCGGGGCGTCGGCGGTGGAGGTCACCGGGTTGATGACCTGCTACTCGGTGGCGCAGTTCTTCGCGGCGCCGCTCTGGGGCCAGGCGTCCGACCGCTTCGGCCGCCGCCCGCTCCTGCTCGCGTCCATCTTCATGACGGCGGTCATGCTCGCGGGGTTCGCCTCGGCGCAGTCGCTGCTCATGCTCTTCGTCTTCCGCACCTTGCACGGGGTGTTCACCGCGAACATCGCCATCGCCCAGGCGTGCATGGCCGACCTCACCACGCCCGAGACCCGCGCCAAGGGCATGGGGCTCATCGGCGCCGGCTTCGGCATCGGCTTCACCCTCGGGCCGTTCCTCGGCGGCGAGCTCGCGAAGTGGGGCCTCACCGTGCCGATCTGGGTCGCGGCCGGGCTCTCCCTGGTGAACTTCCTCCTCGGGATCGTCATGCTCCCGGAGACGCGCCGCCCCGGCGGCCACTCCGAGCGGCGCCCCATCAACCCGCTCGCGCTCCTGGAGGCGATGGCCAACAAGCGCGTGGGCCTCGCGATCGTGACCACCTTCGTGTTCATCCTCGCCTTCGCCGGCATGGAGAGCACGTTCACCCTCTTCGCGAAGCACGCCCACGGCCTGAAGCCCGAAGAGGTCGGTCGGCTCTTCGGCATCATCGGGGTGGTCGGCGCGATCGTGCAAGGCGGGCTCATCAGCCGCCTGGTCAAGCGCTTCGGCGAGGCGCCGCTCATCCCGATCGGCCTCGTCTTCACCGCGATCGGGGTGGCACTCATGCCGTTCGCCCCGCTCGGCGCCCGCCTTTCCGGCTGCTTCGCGCTCATCGCCTTCGGCCAGGGCATCGTCTCCCCGGCGCTGCAGAGCCTCATCAGCCGCGGCGCCCCGGCGGACAAGCAGGGCGAGATCCTCGGCGCGAACCAGTCCATGAGCGCGCTCGCCCGCGCCGCCGGCCCGATCATGGGGGGCTTCCTCTTCGAGTGGAAGCCGTCCATGCCCTTTGTCGCGGCGGGGGCGGTGCTTCTGGTGGCGGCGGCGTTGTCGGTGTTCGCGGGGAGGCGAGCGGCGGCGACTGTGTAGGGAGGGTGAGGACCGCTTGCTGACGCCCCGCCCGGGCACTACGTGCGCGCTCCCCGAGGAGCCCCATGTTCTCCCTCCTGCTCGCGACGTGCCTGGCTTTTGCGGGTGACGAGCCGGCCGACGGCCGCTACGCCCTCCCCGACTCCGGCTACACCCTCGTGGCGCCGGGCTGGCACATGTCCCGCTGGTCGGACTACGACTTCAAGGGGCACAACGGGGACAACACCGTCTTCGCCAGCGCCTGGAGCACGTCCTACCAGCTCACGCTCGACGACACCACGGCCAAGGCCCTCGCCGACGCATGGAAGGCGAAGCTCGAAGAAGAAGAACACGCCACCGACGTCACGATCGACTCGGTGAAGGTGGAGGAGGTCGCCGGCGCGAAGCGGGTGCGCGCGCAGCTCTCGCTGACCACCGGCGCCGGCATCAAGGGCGCGTACGCGGCCGCCGCCTTCCCGACGGACGGGCTCATCGCCCAGGTGGCCACGCTCTCGACCGCCCAGACGCGGCAGAAGGGGCTCGACGCCCTGGAGACCCTCCTCGGCAAGGTCCAGATCGACAAGCCGGCCGCCAACCTCGCCGGCACCGAAGAGCTCAAGACCAAGGCCGGCTCCCTCGCGCTCCCGGCGGGCTGGCGCACGCCGCTGCCCTCGGAGGCCGCGTACGTGGCGCCGCTGTTCGGAAAGACCGCCGCGAAGGACCCGAAGGAGTGCACCCCGGCGATCCGCCCCCGGGTGGGAGGCGAGGCCGACATCCTCCTCGCCTGCCCCGACCTCGGCTCGGGCGGCATCCTCGACGGCAACAGCTTCGACGACGAAGCCACCCTCTATGGGCAGCGCCTCTTCGGCAAGAGCGCCGCGACCCTCGCGCCCCCGGAGCGGGTCGCGCGCGGCGAGGACGTGGCGATCCTCTTCCACGGCAACGAGGGCCTGTGGACCGGCGGCCTCGCCACGGCCCAGGGTATGCAGACGGTGTGGGTGAGCGGCCGCGGCGCGGACGACGCGGCGCTCGGCGAGGCGGCGCGGGCCGCGGTGGGCACCTTCAAGCTCACCCCCGAGGCCACGCCGAACGCGCCCTTCGGCGCGCTCCTCTTCCACCGCCTCACCTACGACCGCACCCACCCCACGGTGCTGATCCCGGGGTTGCTCCTCCTCGCGGCCCTCGGGTTCATCGTGCGGATGATCTTCAAGAGCGCCCCCCACCCCGACGATCCGCACGGCGGCGGGCACCAGTACACCTAGTCGGCCCCGATGCTCCTCCTCCTGGCCTGCACCGCGACGACGCCGACCGGCTCCGACACCGGCGTCGCGGCGGAGGACACCGCTGACTCGGGCGAGACGGGCGACACGTCCGACAGCGCCGACTCCGGAGACTCCGGCACGCTCACCGCGGACCTGCTCTTCGATGGCACCGCCGCCCCGCCGCCGCTCCTCGGCGTCGGCGCGCAGGTCTGGGCGGGCGACACCGCGTGGACCCCCGCGCTCGACGCGTTGGACGCCCGGATCGTCCGGATCGCGCTCAACGCCAACCTGGGCTCCTCCGCGGTGCACCTGCCGGTGGACGCGACCGCCGCCGAGTGGGACGCCTGGATGGACGCCCACGCCCTCGACGCTGCGCCGACCTTCGTCGACGATCTCCTCGTCACCCAGGCCCTCACCGACGCCCGCGGCCTCCGGTGGATCGCCCACCAGTGGGAGGCGCCGCCGGCCTGGGAGGCGGGCGGGGTGCTCCGCGCCGATCGGGTGGATGACTTCGCCGCGATGACCGCCGCGCTCTACCGCTGGCTCGACGACCAGGGCGTTCACCCGACCTGGATCGAGCTGGCCAACGAGCCCGACGGCGACTGGAACAGCTACATCCCGCCCGAAGACTACAGCGATCTGGTGGTGCAGACCCGCGCCGACCTCGACGCCGCCGGGCTCCCGGACCTCCAGCTCCTCGGCCCCGGGCTCGCCGTGCTCGGCGGCTGGACCGACCCGCCGCTGTGGGTGCCCACCCTCTCCGACGAAGCGGTGGCCAGCCTCGACGGCTGGTCCGTCCACACCTGGGACGACTACGCGGAGGCTGGCGAAGGGCACCTCTTCCTCGAAGAACGCTGGCAGATCTTCGTGGAGCAGGTGGAGGCGCGGGACGCCACCAAGCCGATCTTCGCCACCGAGATGGGGAGCAAGGACACGGTCTTCGACGGCGCCACCTACGACACTCCCGACAACAGCGGCTGCGGCGCCGCGGCCGAGTCCGACGGCTACGCCATCCGCGTGCTCGCGCACGTGGCCGTGGCGCTCACCGCCGGCGCGGACGCGATCTCGTTCTGGGAGGCCGCGGACCAGTCGTGGGAATGCAGCCGCTGGGGCATGCTCGGCGCGGACGGCGAGCCCCGCCGCTTCCACGAGGCCCTCGCCGCCTTCACCACCGCCCTGCCCGCGGATGGCGGCACGGTCCGCCCAGCCGCGGCGGACGTCCCGGCGGTCGCGGTGCTCGGGGCGACGCGCGGCGCGGTGCTGGTGGTCAACGACGGGGCCGACCGGCTCCAGCGCACGGTGGGGGTCACCGGCGGGTGGACACTCCGTGAAGCCCGCGGTTTTGCCACCTCGGACCAGCTCCTCCGCGACGAGCTCTACGACCTCGCGCAGGCCACCCCCGACGCCGCCCTCGACCTTGACACCACCAACGCCGCCTACTTCGCAGACGACGGCCACCGCGCCTTCCGCACCGCGGACCACGACGCCGCGATGACCTGGACGCCCGGCGGCGCCCTCACCTCCGCCCGGATCGTCGCGTGGTCGTGGAACGGGGCGGCCCCGGTCTCCGTACGGGTGGAGTCGTCCGTGGACGGCGCCGCCTGGGAGACCCCCGCGCAGACCGAGGCGCTCACCGCCCCGGGGTGGAACCGCCACCAGGTCGAGGTCCCCGCGTTCCCGGCCGGCACCCGCTCCCTCCGGGTCACCCTCCCCGCCAACGCCGCGCCCGCCTGGTCCCCGCAGCTTGGCGACGTCTGGCTGCGCTGGACGCGCGACGACCCCGCCGTGCTCCCCTCCGGCGCCGCCCCGTGGACCCTCGACCTCCCGCCCGGCAGCGCGGTGGTGCTGGTCCTGGAGCGCTGACGCCGCGGCGGTCCCGATGCCCGCCGAGCCCGAGCCCGGGGGGCGTAGCGGGGGGCCCCGGGGGCCCCCTGCCCCATGAGGATCAGCCCGGACAACCCCCGATCGTTCAGACCGGCACGGGCGCTTCCGGCGCGCCGATCCGCCGCATCCGCACCGGGCTCCCGCGCCCCTTCACGAAGTGTTCTTCCAGCGACTCCGTGGGGAGCCCGGCCAGCTCGAGCGTC
>CAIXRH010000229.1 GCA_903921785.1 uncultured Pseudomonadota bacterium | reverse complement strand
GCGCCAACGCCGACCATGCCGGGGAGCCCCGTCGCCGACAGGGCGTGTCGCGGAACCCCACGGCCCCCCGCGCCGCGTTTGGCCGGGCGAGCTGGATCATGGTCGTTCGGTATCAGCCCTGGGTCCTGCCGCCACCATCGGCGAGCGGTCGCTGCGCTCCGCCCGCCGCTGGCGACGTCACACCCCTGGCCCACTTTCGGGCCCGTCATCTCACCCTGAACCGTCGGCGAACAAGGCGAAGGTCTGGCCGCGACGTCGTGAAGCCCGCGTGGGCTCGCTGCACGGGTTCGCGGTGCGTCGCGGCGACCCGTGGTCGAGCCGGTTCTCGGCCATACGGGGTCAGCCGACCACCCCCGCCGCCCGCAGCGCCGCGATCTCCTCCGCGGCACAGCCCAGCTCCGCGAGCACCTCGTCGGTGTGTTCGCCGAGGCGGGGCGGTGGGCGGAGCTGGGTGGGTTCGAGCGGCGGGTGAGGCAGGCGCCAGGGCCCGACGTCCACCTGCCGCGCCTGGGGGTGCCGGAGCGACTCCGGGACGCTGAGCGCGGGGCCGACCGGCACGCCTGCGGCGCCCAGGCGTGCTTCCCAGACGGCGACGTCGTCTTCGTCGAGCACGGCGTTGATCGCCTCGTCCAGGCTGGCGCGGTGGTGGATGCGGTCGGGGAGGGTGGCCCAGCGGGGATCGTGCGGGAGGCCCAGCGCGTCGCGGAGCTTCACCCAAAGCCCTTCGTTCGCGCAGCAGATCGCCAGCCAACCGTCGCGGCAGCGGTAGAGGTTGTACGGGGCGATCGACGGGTGGGCGTTGCTCGGGGGCGGAGGGCTGGCGCCGGCGTTGAGGGAGGCGCTGGCGTAGTAGGCGAGGAGGCTGTGCTGCACGTCGAGCATGCTGATGTCGACGTGGCGGCCCTGGCCCGTACGTTCGCGGTGGAGGAGCCCGAAGAGCACGCCTTGGACGGCGACCTGGGCGCTGGCGAGGTCGGCGATGCTCGGCCCGGCCTTGGCGGGCGGGTCGCCGGTGAGGGTGGTGATCCCCCCGACGCTCTGGAGCACGAGGTCGTACCCCGCGCCATCCACCGCGGAGCCGAAAGCGCTGACGCTCACCCAGATGTGCGCCGGCCGACCGACCTGGGCGTAGTCGAGGCCGAGCCGCGCCATCACGCCGGGACGGAAGTTCTCCATCACGACGTCGGCGTCGGCGATGAGGCGCCGGGCGAGCGCCTGCCCACGCGGATGTTTCAGATCGATCGCCAATGACCGCTTGTTCCGGTTGGTGCATGCGAAGTAGACGCTCTCCCCTCCGACGAGGGGTCGGAAGCGCCGGGTGTCGTCGCCTTCGAGGGACTCCACCTTCACCACGTCGAAGCCCTGATCGCCGAGGGTCTGCGTGGCCCACGGCCCGGCGAGCACGCGGGTGAAGTCGGCGACGCGATACGGGCGCATTCGTGTGCCTTATCCCGGGCGCGCCACGCCGGATCGGGTGACACTGGCGGGGCATGGGTGAGCCTTCAGCGCTGGTGTTGGGTCCGTTCGAGCTCCTGGAGCACGTGGCGACCGGTGGGGTGGGCGAGGTCTGGAAGGCCGTGCATGTGCTCACCCGCGTGCCCGCGGCGGTGAAGGTGCTCAACGCCGAGTCCGCCCGGGACCCGCTGGCGCGCATGGCGCTCCGTGCGGAGCTGCGCGCCGTGGCCGCGCTGGATCACCCCAACATCGTGTACGTGTTCGGCACGGGCGAGATCACCACCGCGACCGTCTCCGCCATCGGGCCTAAGCTCCGCCCCGGCGCCGCCTGGATCGCCATGGAATTCGCCGAGGGCGGCACCCTCCGAGACCGCGCCGGCGCGATGACCTGGGCCGCGGTGCGCGCCGCACTCGGCGACGTCCTCGCGGGGCTCGCCCACGCGCACGCCCGAGGGTTCGTCCACGGAGACATCAAGCCCGCCAACCTGCTGGTCGGTGGCGTGCGCCCCGGGGTGAAGATCGGCGACTTCGGGGTGGCGCAGCACCTCGATCCGGCGCATCCCACGCGCGGCCGAGAGATCGGGTGGGGCAGCCCGTCGTACATGGCCCCGGAGCAGATCGACCCGCGGCTGGGCGCGCTCGGCCCCTGGACCGACCTGTACTCCCTCGGCTGCACCGCCTGGACGCTCCTCACCGGCTCCCCGCCGTTTGCGGGCACCCCGGAGGAGGTCATCACCCTGCAGCTGGAGGCGGCGCTCCCTCCGTTCACCCCCACCTGCGCCCTCCCCGACGGCGCCGAGCCCTGGCTCCGTCGGCTCCTGGTCAAGGACCCCGCCCGTCGAGTCCGCGCCGCGGCGGACGCGCTCCGGCTCCTCTCCCGGATTCCCAGCGAAGGGAGCGATGCCCCCACGCGCCCGGCCGCAGGCCGCGCCACCCCGAGCGAGACCACCCAGCCGATCGCGCCGCGCCAGCCCCGCCACGTCCACCCCGATCCGGAGAACCAGCCGCCGCCGGGGGAGGCGCTTCCTCCGTTCCCGCCGCGCCCGCTGGCCCCCCGCTCGCTCCCGGCAATGTTTGCGGGCACCGGACTGGAGCTCCTCGGCCTCCGCGCGCTGGAGGTGGTCGGGCGTGATCCGGAACAGGACTACCTCTGGGCGCGGCTCCGCGACGTGTACGAGACCGGGCGCGCCCGAGTGGTCATCGTCCACGGGCCGAGCGGGGTGGGCACGACGCGGCTGGTGCGGTGGCTCGTGGAGTCCGCCGGAGAGCTCGGCGTCGCGCGGCCGGTGGTCGCGTGGTACGGCGGCGGGGCGGCGTCCGTTCGGGGGCTTCGTCCTGCATTTACACGCGCCCTCCGCCTCACTCCCGAGGACCGCGCCACCGTGGGCGACAGCCTCGCGGTCGCGGCGCCCGCGCTGGACCCCGCCGATCGGGCCGCGCTCGGGGTGTGGCTCACCAGCGCTTCCGGGCGCGCCACGCCGCTGCTACCGCGCGCGGAGCGGGTGGCGTTGTGGCGTCGGGTGCTCACCGCGATGGTGCAGGCACCTCCGCCGACGGGTGAGGGGAAACCTCTTGTTTTGTGGATTGACGGGGCCCATCAGGGCAGCGTCGAGGCGCTGGCCCTGGTGCGCGCCCTGGACAACGCGCCGATCCCGGTCTTGATCCTGCTCACGGTCACCGACGAGCTCCTCGCCCCCACGTCGCTGGAGGCTGGGCTCCTGGCCGACCTGCGCACCCTCCCGAGCGTGGAGGAGCTCCGCCTGCTCCCGCTCGGGGAGCTCGCCTGTCGGGAGCTGCTGGAGCGGCAGCTGGGGCTCGATCGTGCGTTTGCGGACGCGGTCTCCCACCGGACCAAGGGCAACCCGCTGTTCGCCCTGCAACTGGTCGGCGAGTGTGTCCAGCGCAAACTCTTGGAGTCAGGTCCGCGCGGCGTGCGCCTGCGCCGCGGGGTGCAGCTCACCCTCCCCGAAGACCTTGAGCGGGTCTGGGCGCAGCGGATGGACCTCGCCGCAAACGGGCTCTCGGCGGCGGCCGCGGAGTCGATCGAGCTGCTCGCCGTCCTCGGCGACCCCGCCGATCGCGACGAATGGACCGTCGCATGCAGTGAGGCCGGCCTCGATCCGTCCGAGCTCCTCGCCGAGCGGCTGGAGTCGGAGGGCCTGATCTCGCGCACCGACGGGGGAGGCTGGCGGTTTGTGCACGCCATGTTCCGCGAGGCGTTGGAGCGGCGTGCGGCCCGAGGTGGACGACTGGACCGTTGGCACCGGGCTTGCGCGGGCATGCTCCGCCGTCACCAGGACCGGGCCGTGGCGGAGCGGATCGGTCGTCACCTCCTCGCCGCAGGCGATCTGGGCGGAAGCCTCGGCCCGCTGGCGATCGCCATCGAGGACCGCATCCTCGCCCGCGAGGTGAACACCGCGACCGATCTCCTGGAGATGCGGGAAGACGCGCTCGGCCGGATCGGGGTGATGCCCGAGGACGCCCGACGCGGGGAGCAGCGCCTGCTGCAGGCGCTCCTGGCCCAGGTCGCCGGCGATCTCGCGGGCGCCGAAGCGCAGGCCAACGCGGTGGCCGAGGATGTGCTCGTCCACGGATGGTCCGGCGTACAAGCGCGAACCCTCTGGCTCCAGGGGCGCATCGCGCGGCGCCGCGGCCAGTCGGAGCGCAGCCGGGACGCCCTGGGCGACGCCGCCCTCGCCGCCGCCTCCACGGGCGACCTGCGTACCGTCGCCCGCGCCCGCGCCGACCTCGGGGACGTGCTCGTCGACCTCGGCGATTGGGAGGCCGCGCGGCGGAGCTTCCTCGACGCCGCGCCGCTCTTCGCCGTCCTCGACGACGCCATGGGGGCGGGCGAGGTGCACCTCGGCCTCTGCCTCCTCGACGTCAAGTCTGGCGACCTCCCCGCGGCCACCGACCACGCGGATCAGGCGCAGGGTTCGTTCGGACGGGTCGGCAACCGGGTCGGTCTCGCGCGGGTCTACAACCTGCGCGGGGACATCTTCCGCTTCCAGGGGCGGCGGTCCGAAGCGGCGGAGCAGTACCGCGCGGCGGCGGAGTTGTTGGAGGCGGTCAGCTCGTGGATGGCGTTTGTGCCGCAGGTGAACCTTGGCCTGCTCCTCCTCGAAGAGGGCAGGTTCGACGCGGCGCGAGCGCAGCTCGAGCCGCAGGTCGCCGAGCTCCGCCGGTGGCCGTCGCCCGAGGTGGAGGTCTGTGTGGAGCTGGGGCTCCTGGTCTGCGGGCTCGCCCTGGGCGACGCCGAGCGGGTCGCCGAGAGCCGAGCGGTGCTCGGGCGCATCCTCCCGCCCCCCGACGTCCGCGACAGCGAGGTGCGCGGGCTCCTCGACCAGGTCGCGGCGCAGGCCCGCGCCCGCGGGGAAGCGGAGATGTTGGCGTGGGCCGAGGGCCGGCTGGATACGTTCTCCCGGTGAGCCTCCTCGCGCTGCTCCTGCTCCCGGCCTGCGGCTCCGGCGCCTCGCCGGAGGCCGAGGTCCCCGCGGACGAAGCGCCCCGCCCGATCGTGCTCACCGAGGTGCGCCTCACGACGATGTCGGTCGCTCGTCCGTTCTCCCACGACGCGGAGCTGCGCGGGCTGGTCACCGCGGCGATCGAGTTGGGGCTCTCCGACCTCCCCGGCGTGGTGCCGGTGGTCCCGGGGGACGCCGCAGCGTTGAGCTTCCTCGGCGAACGTCCACCGCCGCATCGGCAGGTGGATGCCCGGCTCTCCGCCCGAGGCGCCCCGGAGGCGCTGGAGTTCGAGCTGGAGCTCTGCGTGGCGGGCGGCGGCTGCCTCAGCACCACCTCGACCGGCACCGCGAAGGACCCGTGGGCCGCGGTCGGCGACATGCTCGACGGCGCCGCGTCCGTCCTGGACGTGGAGGTCTCCGACGAAGCGCGCGCCGCGTGGCGGAAGCCCGGGTCGAAGGACAACTACAGCGAGCTCATCACCGGGCGGGCTGCGGCCCAGTTCTACGGAATCCTCCCCCCGAGCCTCACCCCCGGGGACCCGCGCAACGATCCCGTTCGCAAGGCCGTCTTCCTCGATCCCGGCCAGCCCCTCGCGCAGTGGATCCGGGCGCGGTGGGAGGCGGCGACCACGGTCGATGGCGGGAAAGCGGCGGACGCGCTCGGTCGCGCGCAGCTCCTCCGCCCCACCTCGCCGCTTCTGGCGGCCGACCAGGCCACGCTGCTGGGGCTCACCGGCCATCGCGCGGAGGCGTTGCTCTCCTGGGAGACGCTGGCGGGCGCCACGCCCGGCGATCCCCGCTGGTTGGTCCCCCTCGCGCGCGCGCGCCTCGCGGCCGATCGGGCCGACGAAGCCGTCGCCGCCCTCGAGGCGATTCCGGTGGAATTCGCGTGGGATCCCGCGGTCGCCGAGCTCCGGGTCGCCGCCGCCGAGGCCGCGGGCGGCGCGGCGGACCTCGATCCCCTCCTCGCCCGGTGGCAGGCCGTGGACACGCAGAACCCGGAGCCCGTACGGCGGCGCATCGACGCCCGGGTTCGCGCCACCCAGTATGTGGAGGCGCAGTCGCTCATCGGCGCGCTCCGGGATCGCGACCCGGGCCCCCAGACGGACGCGTTGGAGGTGGCGCTGTTGGTGTCGCTCGGGCGCCTGGACGACGCCGCCGCGCTCGCGCCGGCCCCGCTCGCCGCCCGCATCCGCGCCCGCGCGCGGCTCGCCGCGGCTCCAGGAGAGGTGCCCGAGGCGCTCGCCGCGGACGATCCGCTCCGCGCCCGCGTGGAGGCGGAGGTGGCCTTGTGGGGGAAGGCGCCGGACGAGGCGCTCGTGGCCGCGGAGGCCGCGGTCTCCGCCCGCCCGAACGACGCCGAAGCCCACGCCCTCCGCGCCCGCGCGCTCGAGGCCCTCGGCCGCACCGACGACGCGGCCGCCGCATGGACGCGCGCCTGGGAGCTCGATCCCGGCCTCGAAGGCGGCCCGGTCGAGGGGGGGCGGATCGCGTCGACGTTCCAGTATGTCGAGCAGGGGGAAGCGCCGGGGGGGATCGACCCGACGGCGGGTCCGGGGCCGAAGGGGCCGGAGCTCTGACGCCCTAGTTCGGGATGACCACGTCGCGCTTCACGTCCGCGCCGTCCTTCGAGAGCTGCTGGAAGACCTGCTCTTCGGCGCCCTTCCCGGCCTTCACCGCGTCGTTCGCCTCGCCCGGGGTGAGCCAGCCCTGGGTGCGGGCGGCCCCGAGGCCCCGGGCCGTCAGGGCCACCACCACCACATCCTGCCCGCCGGTCGCCAGGGTCACCCACGAGGTGTCGACGTTCCGTTGGCGAGCGAGGCCATTGAGCAGCCCGAGGACGGCAGGGAGGTCGTACCAGTCGCCGAGGTCCTCGGCGCGGACGGCGAAACGATGGCCGTCCATCCAGGCGAAGAGCTGGTAGCTGCCGGCGGGGGAGGGGTGTTTCGCACGCATGCCCTCGACCGGCGGCGCCGCCTCCCCGAAGGCCACATCGCCGAGGCCGCCGGGAGCCAGCGCCGCCAGCTTCGTGAGCAGCCCCTCGTGTTCGTTGGGCCACTGGCCCGTCTCTACGTCGAACCACGCAGCCTGTCCGGCGTCCACGAGGAGCGCACGAACGTCCAGGGGCAGCGGCGAGGCGGTCGGTGTCAGACCGACGAGCACCCCGGAGTCGCGGAGGTCGGTCAGCCAGGCGCCGGGCGATTCGTACCGGAGGAGCACCTTCCCCGCGGTGCTCTCCGCCGCGGCAGGTCGGCGGGCGACCGCTTGGGCGGCCGCCCAGTCGCGCGCCGCCAACGCTGGAAGGCACTGGTCGATAGGGTCAGACCGTTTCAGGGGGACGTCAAGGGGCGGCGGTCGAGCCCCGCCCGGCTGTCCGGCCACCCTCGGCGGTCGAGGAGCCACGGTCGGCGAGCCAGGCTCCGCGAGCGGATTTGCCGCCGCAGAGCCCGCTTCCCCGCCGGGCTACTGCGCCGGCGTCAGCGCCAGCGTGATCCCGGTCGCCCCGGCCGTGACCGGCGCGCTCATCGCGACCGGATCGGCGGGGTCCTTCGTGGCGACGTTGCCGTCCGCGTCGAGGCGGGCGCTGATCTGCACCGGCCCGGCCGGGAGCGAGCCGCCCATGGGCGAGTCTGAGGCGGAGATCGTGAACTTCGCAGGGAACTGCGCCGGCAGGCGCTTCACCCGCAGCGGCGGCCCGGCGGTGACGCCGGCTTCGCGCACGTAGATGAACAGCGTGCCACCCGTCGCCGTGACGCCGGAAGCGAGGGTGATCTCGCCGGTGAACTCCGCGGGGCCCGTGGCGACGTCGCCACCGCCCGCGCTGCCGCCCATGGCTCCACCGCCTCCCATGCTCCCGCCGCCCTGCGCCGCGCTGGCGCCGCCACCCGTGGCCTGGGCGATGAACTCGTCCACCTGGGCGATCAGCGTGTCGAACGTGGCTGCCTGCGCCGGATCGGCGGCCTTGGCCTTGGTCCACGCGTCGATCGCGCCCTGGCGGTCGCCGATCTGGGCATACACCATGCCGCGGTACCCGAGCGCTTCCGCCTGATCGGGGTGGGCGGCGAGGACCTTGTCGAGGAGCTTCGTGGCCATCCCGACGTCGCCGATGCTCAGGAGCGTGACCGCCTGGTGCACGCGGGCCTCCGCGTTGTCCTTGTCGATCTTGGAGACGGCGTCCGCGACCTTCCACGCCGACATCACCTGTCCGGCGTTGATCAACTCGTGGGCGTAGGCGTTCTGCAGCTCCAGATCATTCGGCGCGGCATCGGCCTTGGCCTTCATCGCGTCGAGCTTGGCCTGCTCGGCGGCAGAGACGGGCGGTTGTCCCTGCTCGTCCGCGCCCCCGGAGGCCGTCTGCCCGCCGCCACCGCCCATGCCACCGCCACCCCCAGCGCCCATGCCGCCGCCACCGCCGCCCGTGATGCTCTCGCCTTCGCCACGGGAGTGGGTGTAGTTGTCGAGGCCGGCCTTGAACCCGAGCACCAGCAGCGCCGCGGCGATGCCGTAGAGCGCCGAGGTGAGGCGGGGATGTTCGTCCGAGAAACGGCCACCGGAGCGGGACTTCGGGCCCGAGGGGGCTTCGCCCCCGGTGGCGCTCGCGGGGGTCGCGCCGATCTCCGCGCCCGGCGCCGCGGAGGCGGGGGTCACGGAGGGGACGCCCTCGGCGTCGAGCAGCCGGAGCACCTCGGCGGCGCCGGCCAGGAGCCGCGCTCGCTCAGCCTGGTACAGGCTCGCGTCCACCCGGTCGCGGGTGTCGTCCAGCTCGCGGAGCTGGGCATAGAGCGCCTCCCGGCGGGCGAGGAGGTCGGCCTTCGACGTGGGCGCGCCGCGCATGTCCTTGGTGCGCGCCTGGGCCGCGAGGATCACGCCGCCGGCGAGGCCGGCCACCACCGACCCGTAGGCCAGCGGCCAGGCCGAGAAGGAGCGGACGATGGTGTCCAGCATGGTCATGCGTCGATCTCCCGCTGCACGCGGTCCAGGTAGGGGTCAGCTCCGCCGGTGGAGGGCGGCGGGGGAGGGGAGGGCGGCGCGGCCTTCTTGCCGAGGAGGCGCGCAGCGATCACCGCGGCGCCGAGCACCACCGCGGCGGCGGGCCCGATCCACAGCGCCAGGTTCGCCCCCTTCTTGTGGGGCTCGAGGAGGATGAACTCCCCGTAGGAGGCCTCGAAGAAGTCGAGCACCTGGGTGTCGGAATAGCCGGCGGCCAGGAGCTTGCCGCACTCCTTCTTCATCGCCCGGGCGCCCTCGGCGGGGCTCTCCGCGACGCTCATGCCCTGGCAGGTCGGGCAGCGAAGCTTCGCGGACACCTGCGCCGTGCGCACTTCGAGCTCCGCCCCGGAGAGCGGGGTGCCCTCGGGGGAGCCGACGATCTGGGAGGGGTCGAGCCCCTTGGCGTCGGCCGCGACGGGGGCTTCGGGAGACTGGGCGTGGGCGGGCGGGGCGAAGAGCGCGCCGCAGAGGGTCACGGCGAGGATCACAGCACGCTCTCCACGTCGGGGATGAACTCGGCGGGGTTGATGGCCCCGAAGTACTTCTTGCGGATGACCCCGGTCTTGTCGACCAGGTAGGTCTCCGGGAGCTTGCCCACGCCATAGGCGACGGCGGCGGTGCTCCCCACATCGATGAGCGCCGGGAAGGCCATGCCGCCGTGGCTCCGGAGCCACCGCCGGAGGTTGTCCTCCGTGTCGAGGTAGGCGATGCCCACGAACTGCACCCGCCCTTCGTAGGTGCGCGAGAGGGAGATGAGCTCGGGGTGCTCGTCTCCGCAGGTGGGGCACCACGTGGCCCAGAAGTTCACCACCACGGGCTTGCCCAGGTAGTCACTCAGCTTCAGCGTAGCGCCGTTGCCGTCGAGCACCGGGAGGTCGAAGCGCGGTGCGGGCTTGCCGATCAGCGGGCAGGGGATGTAGCTCGGATCGTTGCCGAAGCCGGAGTTGAGCACCCAGACCAGCGGGGCGACCAGCAAGAGGCCGACGAGGAGGACCTTCCAGTTCATTTGGCGGCCTGCGGGGCGGGAGCCGGAGCGGCGGCCGATTCGGGGGCGCGGCGGATCGTGAACAGCGTGAGCAGCGTTCCGAAGATGACCACGAACATGCCCCACCACAGCCAGGCGATCACCGGGTTGAGGTAGATGTGCAGGGAGATCGACTCGTTGGTGTCGCCGATCTTCAACAGCGAGAGGTACACGTCCCGCTTCGCGGTGCTGTGCACGTCGGGAGAGCCGATGGGGTTCATCGACATCTCATACTGGTTGAGCGCCGGGCGGAGCACGAACTCCTCTCCCTCGCCCTTGACCGTGACGACCACCTGCTGCCGGGTGCGGTGGGGTTCGCGGACCTTCTCGACCATGTCGAAACGGAAGTCGTAGCCGGCGAAGCTCACCGTCTGCCCCTTCGGGATGGTCACCTCGGTGTCCTGTCGCCAGGCGTGGGAGATCGCCACCGCGACGACGATGATCACGATGCCGAGGTGCACCACATAGCCGCCGTACCGGCGCTGATTGCGGAGGAACGCCTGAGTGAAGGCGCCGCCGACGGACTCCTTCTTCTCCCGCATCCGGGTGAGCACCGGGGACACCATCGCCGCGACGCTCACGTAGGTGGCGAAGCCTGCGGCCCACACCGTCGCCAGCGTCCACGGGGAGCTGGTGCCGAGGATCGCCGCGCCAAGACCCAGCGCGACGAGCGAGGCGACCACCGGCGGCCCGAGCGCCTGGACGACCTTCTGGAGGCTGGGCTCGCCCCACGGAAGGGCGGGGCCGACGCCCATGAGGAACAGGAGCGCCACGCCGGTGGGCATCGCCACCTGGTTGAAGTACGGCTCGCCGACGGAGAGGCGCACCCCCTTCGCGGCTTCCATGATGAGCGGGAAGGTGGTGCCGAGCAGCACCGTGAAGCAGAGCCCCACGAGCAGCAGGTTGTTCACCAGGAAGCTGCTCTCCCGAGAGATGAGCGTCGGATTGGCGCCCTCGCCGGCCAGCTTGTCGATCCGCGAGGCGAGCAGCAGCACGCAGGCGATGAGCACCGCGCCGAGGAACGCCAGGAAGATGGGGCCGATATCGGACTGGGTGAAGCTGTGGACGCTGTTGAACACGCCCGAGCGGGTCATGAACGTGCCGAGGAGCGTGAGCACGAAGGTGACCAGCACCAGGGTCACGGTCCAGCCCTTGAGCGCGTCGCGTCGGCTGGGCAACATCGCGGAGTGCAGCGCGGCGGTGGCGGTGAGCCAGGGGAGGAACGAGGCGTTCTCCACCGGGTCCCACGACCAGTAGCCGCCCCACCCGAGCACCGCGTAGGCCCACCAGCCGCCGAGCACGATGCCGACGGAGAGGAAGCCCCAGGGGATGAGCAAGGCGCGGCGAAGCGCCTGCGTCCAGGCCGGGCCGAGCTGGCCGGAGATCAGCGCGCCCACGGCCATCCCGAACGGCACCGTCATCCCGACGTAGCCCAGGTAGAGCATCGGCGGGTGGACGATCATCAAGACGTGGTTCTGGAGCAGCGGGTTCGGGCCCGGGCCGTCCGTGGGCACCGGGGACGGCGCGGGGGTGAACGGGTTCGCGGGGCCGGCGATGAGGAACGAGAAGAAGGCGCAGATCACCAACATCGTGGCCAGCGACCACGGCGTGTTCTCGGGGTGCCGGTCGCGGCTCCACTCGGTGAACGCGCCGACGAAGATCGCGAGGATGAGGCCCCAGAGGAGGATCGAGCCCGAGAGCGACGACCACAGGCTCACGATGGTGATGTACAGCGGCGTCTGGAGGCTCCCGACCTCCGAGACATACTTCACCGAGAAGTCGTGGCGGATGAGCGCGGTCTCCATGACGGCCACCGCGGCGGTCATCGAGACGGCGAACCAGCGAGACAGCGTCTGCGTCCACCGGAGGAGGCCGTGGGAGCGCAGACTCCCGGCCGCGAACCCCGTAACCGCACCCGCCATGGCGGCGGCGAGCGCGACGAGGACGAAGATCTGTCCAGCTTGACCGAGCACGACTACTCCTTCGCCGGCATCGGCATGTCAGGGCACTTGACCGTGGAGTCGGTCGGCGCCTTGTAGTTCTCGTCGTGCTTCACGAGCAGCTTCTTGCTCTCGAAGACCTGATCGTCGCCGAGGGTGCCCTCGACGACCACGCCGATGCACTCCCGGAACATCTGCGGGGGGATCTCCTGGGTGCGGACCTTCACCTCGTCCTTGCCGTCGGTGACCAGGAACAACGTGGCGTTGCCCTCCGTGGTGACCGAGCCGGGCTTCACCAGTCCGCCGAGGCGCACCGTGGCTTCTCCGGCCTTGGCGCCGGCCGCGTGGAGCTCGGTGGGCGTCCAGTAGTACACGAGGTTGTCGCCGACGCTGCCCATGGCCAGCCAGCCGAGCACGCCGACCACGGCCACCACCACGAGGATTGCGGGGAGCTTCTTGTTCATGTCAGACTTTCTCCTGGTGCCCACGCACCACAAGGAACGCCGTGTAGCCGAGATAGACGACCGCGGTTGCCACGTAGGCCCACACCATGTGGGAGGTGCCGTCGTCGGTGTGCATGGCGGGCATGCCCTGCGCGAACGCGGCGGAGAGAGAGAGGAGGATCATTCGGTGAACTCCCGCTGGTGCACCGCGTTGGCGATACGCCAGCGCGTCACGACGAAGTAGATCGCCACCAGGGTGACGGCGACGGTGTTGAGCAACAGCACCTTGCCCATGTCGGGATCGATGTTGGCGACCGATGACTGGCCCTGATGCAGGGAGCGCATCCACTTCACGCAGAGGTAGACGAACGGCACGTTGACCCACGCCACGATGGTAGCCGTCGCGCTCCAGGTGGCCCGCTTTTCCGGGTCATCCACGAAGGAGCGGAGGGCCAGGATACCGAGGAAGGAGAGGACCATCACCGCCACCGAGGTGAGGCGAGGGTCCCAGGCCCACCAGGTGTTCCAGGTCCAGTGGGCCCAGATGCTGCCCTGCACGGAGAGCAGGCAGCCGAGCACCACGCCGGCCTCCACCGACGCTTCGCTCAGGAAGTCGAAACCCCAGCGGCGCTTGACCAGCCAGCCGATGGAGCCGACGAAGGCCGCGGTGAACAGGATCATCGAGAGCCACGCCGTGGGGACGTGGACATAGAGGATGCGCCCGGTCTCAAGCATGAAGCGCTCCTGAGGAGCCCACCACAGCCCGAGCGCCGAGCCCGCGAGCAGCCCAAGGCCACCCACCGCGCCCACGATCAGCTCCCAACGACCTTTCATCGGATCAATCCTCCACCACCCGGGAGTACAAAAGCCCACCGACAGACCAGTGGACCACGCAGAATGCAAAGAGCACGCCAAGCCACGAACCAAGCTGATCCATCGGGTCGCCAGCGTAAACGAGGTGGGTCGCCTGGACGGCGGCCACCACGCACGGGATGACGAGGGGGAAGAGCAACAACGGCAGAAGCACGTCCCGGCTGCGCGCACGCGCCGCCAAGGTGGCGTGCAGCGTGCCCGGCGCGCTGATCGCCGCGGAGCCCGCGAAGAGGCAGAGCAGCAGGGGGCCGACGCCCTCGGTGGGCGTGGCGTCGAACAAGACAGTCAGAAACGGCAACATCACGATGCCGACCAGGAGGAGCACCAGCAGGTTGCCGATGGCCTTGCCGTAGAAGATGGCAGCGGGGCTCACCGGAAGGAGCAGGAGCATCTCGATGGCGTTGTGCTCGGTCTCCACCCGGAGGCCCTCGCCGAGGGCGAGCGTGCTGGCGAGGAGGATGCCGATCCACAGGTAGCCCGCTGAATTCTCGCGGAGGGCGGCGTCGTTGAGGCCGCCCGCGAACGAGAAGAGGAGCAGCGTGGCCAGCGCAAAGGTGCCCGTGGCGACGAGGCGCGCCCGTGCACGCCAGACGTGGAGCAGCTCCTTGGCCAGCACCGCCCGGGATTCGAGGATGAGCTCCATCAGGCGCGCTCCTCTGCCGCCGCCACGGCGTCCGCCGGGCGGGTGCGGAGCTCACTCGCGTCTCCCGACCAGCCGAGGCGCCCCTGGTCCATGCGGATCGCCCGGTCGCACCACTGTGCGACTCGGCCCACCTGGTGTGTGGAGATTAGCACAGTCGCCCCTTGAGCGGAGAATTCGGCACACAGTTCGTCGACGAACTGGTGACCGGCCGGATCGAGCGCGGCGTAGGGCTCGTCCATCAGCACCACCGGCGGCGCCTTGAGCAGCAGCCGGGCGAACGCGAGGCGCTTGCGCATGCCGGCGGAGTAGCCCCGGACGGCGTCCCCCGCGCGGGCGGCCAGCCCGACCCGCTCCAGGACCGCATCGATGCGGTCGGGGAGGTGGCCGAGCTTCACCGCCAGCTCGAGGTTGTCGCGGCCGCTGAGCTCGTCGTAGTGGCCGTCGGCGTGGGAGAGCAGACCGACCTTGCTGCGGGCTTCGATGGCCGGTTTCCCCAGCACCGTGACCGATCCGGCCGTGGGGGAGATGGCGGACGCCAACACCCGCAAAAGCGTGGTCTTGCCCGAGCCGTTGGCGCCGTGCACCAGCACGCTCTCGCCCTGGGCGACGGTGAGGGACACGTCACGCACGGCCCAGCGGCCGGCAAAGCGGCGGCCGACTGCGGTGGCGAGGATGGCGGGATCGGGCATCGGACGGCGTGGTAACCCCCCTCGGCAGGGGTGCAACGCCCCACCGGGCGAACCAAGGGCGTGCGCAGTCCAGCATCCTACAACCGGGGGATGTTGGAATTATCCCACCCCCCGGATGACCGGCGCCTGCTACCGGTCGGAGCCGGGCTTCTTGTCGATCCGCCCTTCCTTCTCCAGCTCCTCGTAGAGGTTCCGCTTGGGCTCGGAGAACTTGTTGGGGGCGTCCGAGGACGTGTCGCCCAAGGAGGAGACGATGCGCTCGCCGTAGCGGCTCATCACCTTGTCCTTGAGCCCGCGGATCAGGCTTCGACCGATGCCCATGGCGACTTTCCTCCAGGCCCACAGTAGTTTCCGCCGCGCGCAAGGTCAACCGCTGCCGCCAAGCCCGGCGGTCCGCGATACACTGATCGGCCGTATGCCCGCCGACTCTCAGGCCCACCCGCCTCGCTTTCGCCTCTGGATGCGGCGGCAGAACGTCGCAGAGGGCCCGTTCTCCCTGCGTTTTGAGGTGATGGACGGCAAGGGCATCCTCCGCGTTGCCCGCCCGGGGGTGCTCATCGATCCGCCCGCGCGGCAGGTGGGAGTGGAGGAGCGCCTCTCCCCGCAGCAGCTGCGCAGCACCCGGTTCATCCTGGTGTGGGATGGGGGGCGGGCCCGACAAGGTCACCTGCTCAACCGCCTGGAGGAGCTCCAGCTCGACCGGGTGGAGCTCGACCGTTGGCATGAGCTCGAGGTCGTGGTCGAGGGAGGCTTCCGCTACGTGGTGCTGCCCGTCTCCGTCCCGCCCGCCGAGCCGAAGCCGCAGAAGCCCAAGTCCCGGCGTCCGTCGCTCAGCGAGCTCCGCCAGGCGCTCGACAGCATCACGGTGCACACCGAAGATTCGGAAGACGTGGACTCCGCGTTGGCCTCGCTCACCGGACCCGTGCCGCTGGCGCCGCAGCCTCGCCCCATCGCGGAGGTCGCGGAGGCGCCGCTCCCGGGCATCGCGGGGCGGGAGCCGCCGCCGGTGCTGGCCTCCACGCGGCCGTTGGCCTCCCCGTCGACCTACGAGGTGCAGCGCCCCGTACGGCGGATGCCCGCGGGGCCCCCGGCGCCCCAAACCCCCGTGCTCGCCGACGCGCCGACCGTGTTCATCGAGGGGGGGATGGAGCCCCTGGCCCTCGGCGAGGCCGACGATTCGCTCGAAGATCACGAAGCCCTGGCCCTCGGCGAGGCCGACGACAGCGTGGAGGAGCACGAAGCGCTCCACCTCGGCGGCCCGACGGTCGCCGACCCGCCGGAGCCGACGGAGCGGCGCGCCGTCCGCCCGGTGGTCCCGTCGTCGTCCGCGCCGCCCGCTCCCCTGGCGCCGTCGGCCCCCTCCGCGTCGGCAGCGAGCGCCCCCCGCCCTGTGGACGACATGGAGGACGAAGGCGACGTCCCCTCGGCGCCCGCACCGACCGTGGGCGCCGCCGCGTTCTACGCGTCGTTCACCGACTCCGAGGAGGAGGCGGTGTTCTCGATCGATCTCCCTTCGCACCGGCAGTCCACCGAGCACGTCACGGTGCGGAGCGGCGCCGACAACGACGCGGGGGTCTTCGCCCGGGAGGTGCTGCCGCCCATCCGCGGCGTGGCCCCGGTGGTGGAGGAGATCCTCGCGGCCGACGAACTGCCGGCCTTGGACGAAGGGGCCGAGCCGTCGCCCGTCCAGCCCACCGTGCCGTCCCGCCCGCCGTTGGCGGACGAGCTCCCTCCGCCCGTCGCCCCGCCCGCGCCGGCCCCCCTCTCGCGGGTGCGGACGAACCACGATCTCGAAGATGCGCGCGTGGAGCTCCCCGAGCCCCCAGAAGCCGCGCCGGGTCGGTCTCCCGGCACGCCGCCGCCCGCGCCCAACGGCCGCGGTCCAGGCCTCGCGCACAGCCACACCATGAACGACGAGGACGGCGTCACCCACCGGGCGCCGGTCACCCTGGTGCGGCACATGCGCCGGAAGGTGGAGGAACAACGCGCGCGGATCGTCGAGCTCGAGCAGCGGGTGGCGGAGCTCGAGGCGGCGCTGCGTTCGCGCTGAACGCGCGCGGGCGGGCGTTTCCGGTTAGCCGCGAGGGATGTCCGCACGCCGCGCCGATCGTATCGCCGTCCGAGTCCAGGAGGAGGTCACGCAGCTCCTTCGCCACGGGGTCCCCGATCCCCGAGTGGGGAACATCAGCGTGGTGGGCGTGAGCGTCAACGATGACCTCACCCTGGCCACCATCCGCTGGCTGCCGTTCGGCGGCATCGGCGACCGCAAGACGATCGCCGAGGGCCTCAAGACGGTGGCGCCGATGCTCCGGGGGCCGGTCGGGCGGGCGCTCGGGATCCGGCACTCTCCGGAGCTGCGCTTCGAGCTCGATCGCAACGTGGAGTACGCCGCCCACATCGATGAGCTGTTCGCCAACCTTCCCAAGCGGAGCGGCGACGAAGAATGATCATGGATGGTTTCCTCGTCGTCGACAAGCCGCCTGGCGTCACCTCGCATGACATCGTGGCGGTCGTTCGCGCCGTCACGGGGCTCAAGAAGGTGGGCCACACCGGCACGCTCGATCCTTTCGCCACCGGCGTGCTCCCGCTCGCCCTCGGCGGCGCCACTCGCCTCATCGCGTACCTCGATGAAAGCGTGAAGATCTACGACTGCGTCGTGCAGCTCGGCGCCCGCACCGACACGGGCGATCCCACCGGCACGGTGATCGAGGAGAAGCCGGTGCCTCCGCTTCGGCAGGCGGAGGTGGAGGCCGTGCTCGCCACGTTCTTGGGGATGCGCGATCAGGTCCCCCCGAAGTATTCGGCGGTGAAGGTGCAGGGGCGGCCGCTCTACGCCTATGCCCGCGCGGGCGAGGAGGTGGAGGCCCGGGCCCGGCCCATCCGCATCGAGCGGATGGAGCTGGTTGAGCTCGCGCCCGAGCGCCTGCGGGTGCGCATCCACTGCAGCCGCGGCACGTACGCCCGGGTGATCGCCGAGGAGATCGGCGAAGCGCTCGGTACGGTCGGCCACCTCTCGGAGCTGCGGCGCGAGGGGAGCGGCAACTTCTTGCTCGAGCAGGCGATCTCGATGTCGCGGCTGTCCACGATCGTGGCCGGATCGCCGGAGTGGGTGAAGGTGCTCAAGCCTACGCGCCGCGAAGATCGGGTCCAATGGCGCGATCGGCCGTCGATCATCACCGGGCTCCAGTCCTTCCTGCTCTCGGGCCGGCAGGCGCTCGCGCACCTGCCCACGATGACGCTCTCCTCCATCGAAGCGCGGCGTTTCCTCCAGACCGGCCTGGCGCCCGCCAACGCGCGGGGAGGGGACCGGGCGATGCTGCTCCTCGAAGGGTCGGACGTGGTGGGCGTTGTGCCGCCCGGCGGCCAGAAGGCCGTGGTGCTCGCCCGAGAGGCCACCTGAAGCCAACCCTTGACGGACCACAGGCCCGCAGATAGACGGCGCTGCTTTCCGAGACTCTGCCCATGCTGACCGTTTCCACCCTCGAGCAGGAACTGCTCGCCGGCCGCACCCTTGAAGCCCGCGTCGGCGACGACGTGCGCGTTCACGTGAAGATCACCGACGGGGAAAAGACCCGTATCCAGGTGTACGAAGGCACGGTCATCGCCATCAAGCAGGGCGGGCCCCGCACCACGATCACCGTCCGCAAGAACAGCTTCGGCGTCGGCGTCGAGCGCGTGTTCCCGATCTACGCCCCCACGATCGAGAAGATCGAGGTCAAGACGCGCCACTCGGTGCGGCGTGCCAAGCTCTACTTCCTCCGCGAGCGGTCCGGCAAGAGCGCCCGCCTCAAGGAAGCGGCGTATCACCACCACAGCTGAGGCTGAGGAGCGCCGCGCCCGCCTCGCGAGGGGGGCCGCGGCCGAAGCCAAGGCGGTGGCGGAGCTGGCGACCCAGGGCTGGACCGTGCTCGCTCGCAACTGGCGAGGGGGCGGCGGTGAGCTCGACGCGGTCGTGCGCCGTTCCGGGGAGATCCGGTTCGTGGAGGTGAAGCTCCGCGACCTGGACGACCCGTTGTCCGACGAGGCGGTCACCCCGAGCAAGCGCTCGAAGCTGCGCGGCGCCGCGCGTGCGTGGCTGCTCGCCCAGGGGGCCCTGTCCGGCGCGCCGAACGACGGCGAGCCCGAGCGGGAGGTCTGCTTCCTGGTCGCGATGGTCGACCCCGGCGGGCGGATCGACTGGGTCGACGACGCGTTCGACGGGTAGCCGCGACGTTTGTCCTGGCTCGCGAGGGTGGGGTAGCGCCGGGAGGGGGAACCAGAATCGAGCTTCGTAGGGCCGAAAGTGCTTCCACCCTGCGGGCAGGTCGCCGCCCTCGCTCCGCTCAGCGCACTCGAATCTGGACGTCCACCCCGGCCATCACGTGCAGCGTGTCGGGGCCGGTGTAGACCGGGTACGGGCTCTCGAGGCGCTGGGGGAAGTGGTAGCGCGCGTCGGCGTGGAGGTTGAGCGCCAGGTACTTCATGAAGCGCAGGTCGAGGCCGAGGCCGCCGCCCATCTCGAGCGTCTCCGACTGCTGGACCAGGCCCGCTTCGGGGAGGAGCACCGCGGGGAGCTCCACGCCGGTGGGGATGTCCTGGAAGCTGGTCCACCCGGTGGCGAGGTGTACGTCGAACGCCGAGCGGGCGCCGCTGGCTTCGTTGCTGCCGAGCACCACCTCGGTGCCGACCTTGGCCTCAAAGCGGTTGGCGGGATCGATCTCGCAGTTGCGCCAGAGGAGCGTGCCGTCGTCCGCCGTGATGTCGATGGTGGTGGGGAGGTTGTCCTCGTACACCATCGACAGGTAGGGCTCGTTGCGGCCCTGGGTGATGGAGGCGGCGCCGCCGATGCGGAGCCCCACCCCGCCGGGGCCGACGCCGCGCATACCGAGCCCGCCGGTGGTGGACGGATCGGCGACGGTGAACCAGCTCTGCTCCGTGGGGGTGCGTACGGCGCCCTGGAGCAGCAACGTGACCCGGTTGTGGCGCTTGACGAACGCCTGAGAGAACGGGGTGCCCTCGGCGCCGATCCACACGCCCTGGAGGCCCGCGCCGCGGGCGACGGTCTCGTCGGCCTCGTTGGCGGTGCCCACGTAGGTGCCCGACTCGGTGCTCGGGTCGTACACCATCTTGCTCCACTCCTGGGCTTCCACGGAGCGGTAGACGGTGTGTTGCACATCCACGAAGACCGCGGCACCGGGGGCGACGCCGAACGCCGCGCCGTAGTGCAGCGAGTGGTCGTTGACCTGACGCTTGCCGACCTCGGCGTCGGGATCGCCGCTGGAACCGCGCTCCACGAGCGAGCCCTGCAGACGATCGAACGTGTAGCCGATCGTGACATCGCCGCGCAGGAACGGGGGGAGGTCGGTGACGGTGGCCGCCTGGGCGGCGGCGAGTACGAACAGCATGGATCCGCGCGACTCCGGTTTGGCAGGGTACGCCGGGGGGAGGCGGCCGTCAACGCGGCGCGATGACGGGAGGAGCGCTACACTGCCCTCTTCGAGAGTACGGAGGCGCGATGCTGCTCCTGGTTTCGGTGGCGTTGGCCACCACCGCCATCTACGACGACTTCGAGGACGGGGTGATGACCGCGTGGCGCCCGTCGAACGGGCAGTGGTTGGAGGACGGCGGGGAGCTCTCCGGCGTGCAGACCACCGCCGGTCCGGGGATGCTCACGCTCGCCGGGTACAACTCCCTGAAAGAGCGCGTCACCTTCACCACCCACCCAGTGGGAACGGGGACGCCGGGCATCATCTACGCCTCGTCGACGACCGGCGACTGGTGCGGTGTTTTCTACGGCCAGGGCGACGTGTGGGTGGGCAATTCCGACGGCGGCGAGGTCCTGGTGCTCGACGGTGAGGACCCGGGCACCGACCCGACCTTCGTCGTCACCGTGGACCGCGACACGACCTGGGTCACCATCGACGGGGTGGACGTGTGGACGGGCGACACCGACTGCACGATCTCGCGCATCTCCGGCGACGTCGGCGTGGCCGGGCTCTCCACCGGCGGCGCCGTGGCCTTCCTCGACTTCGACTTCCAGAGCGGCGGGCGCGATCGCGACGGGGATGGCGCCGAAGACTCCGAGGACTGCGCCCCCGACGACCCCGCCGTCTACCCGGACGCCACCGAGACCTGGTACGACGGCGTCGACCAGAATTGCGACGGTCGGAACGATTACGATCGCGACGGCGACGGCGTGGAGCACGACACCGACTGCGACGACACCGACCCCTACGTGTATCCCGGCGCCCAGGACCTCTGGTACGACGGCAAGGACGAAGACTGCGCCGGCAACGACGATTATGACGCCGACGGCGATGGCCACCAGTTCGACGGCGTGGGCGGCGACGACTGCGACGACGGCGACGAGACCACCTACCCGGGCGCCCCCACCGACGAACACGACGGCGTCGATCACGACTGCGACGGGTTCATCCCCGCGCCCGGGAGCGACGACACCGGCGAGCCCGACAGCGGCCCGACGCCCGACACCGGCACCGAGCAAGAGACGAAGCCGGGCTGCGGCTGCGATTCCGGGGGCGGCAGCGCGCTCGGCGGCGGGGTTGCGTTGGCGCTGGTGGCGCTCACCGTGCGCCGGCGGCGTTGATGGCGGCGAAGGCGGCGCCGCGCAGGGCGAAGGCGGCGAAGGCGGCAGCGCCGGGACCGCGGGTCGGTCCCCCGAAGGACGTCGCCCCGTGGCTGGCGGCGCTCACGGTGGCCGTGCCCGTGCCGAAGTGTGAGCTCGACTTCCGCAACCCGTTCGAGCTGCTCATCGCCACCCAGCTCTCCGCCCAGTCCACCGACGTGATGGTGAACAAGGTCACCCCGGTGCTTTTTGCGCGCTGGCCCACGCCGGCAGCGCTCGCCGCGGCGGAGCAGTCGGAGGTGGAGGCGGTGCTCCGTCCCACGGGGTTCTTCCGGAACAAGGCGAAGAACGCGATCGCCAGCGCGAAGCTCCTGGTGGAGCGCCACGGCGGGGAGGTGCCGGCGTCGATGGAGGCGCTGCTCGAGCTCCCGGGCGTCGCGCGGAAGACGGCGAACGTGGTGCTTGGCACGGCCTTCGGCATCCCCAGCGGCGTCACCGTGGACACGCACGCCTTCCGGGTGACCGCCCGGTGGGGCTGGCAGGCGGAGAAGACGCCCGAGAAGGTGGAGCCGATCCTGATGAAGACGGTACCGCAGGCCGAATGGCCTGCGTTCGGGCACCGGGTGGTGCTCTTCGGCCGCTACCGGTGCACGGCGCGCGCACCGCAGTGTGAGGGGTGTCCGCTGCGGGACCTCTGTCCGTGGGAGCCGACCGCGGGGGGCTGACGCGCGGGTGCCGGTCGACGGGTCATCATTTTGGGTGACGGGCCTGGCCTCCACGGGCGCACGCTGGCGCTCCCTCCCGGTCGCCCGAGAGCGGTGGGGTGAGCGGCGAGAAGGCCGCGAGCGGCAACGGGGGGCCGCCGCAGCCGTGTCCGGGCGCCCGGCCTGAGCCCGCCGTGTTCACACCACGGACGCACGTCAAGCCCGCGACCCGAAGGTGCGAGCTCGAAGGGTTCCGCGCCACCGAAGCGCCGCGGACGTTGGGCGTACCCGACCTGTCGATCAGCGACCGGACGCTACGCCCAGATTCTCACATCCCGGAGGAGGAGGAGCCGGAGGGCGGGGCCTTCGGCGGCATCTTGCGCTGGGCGCGACGCGCGGCCTTCCGGCGGCGCTTCTCGGCGAGGCGCTGCTTCAGGCGGCGCTTCTCGCCGGGCTTGAGGTAGAAGCTGTTCTTCTTGATGTCCTTGCGGATCCCCTCGCGTTCCACCTTGCGGCGGAAACGGCGGAGGGCCTTCTCGAAGGGCTCATTGTCGCGGACGGTGACGAGGACCAAGCAGGGACTCCAAAGGGGCGCCGCCCTCTAATACAGGGAAGGAGCGCGCGCAAGCCCTGGAATCAGAAGACCACGCTGACGGCGCCGCCGCCGTAGAACAAGTCGTGGAGCCCGCCTTCGAGGCGGATGCTCGCGCGATCCGAGATGTTGAAGCGTACGCCGATGTTGATGTCAACCATCGGCACCACGGGGGGAACGGTTCCGTCGGCAACCAGGTTGGAATCGGCTTTGCAGCCAAGGTCGTGGCGCTCGTAGGCGGCGGTGGGCATCGGCCCGCACGACGGGTCGGCGTTGTTGTTGTTGCCCTCGGGGTCGCTCGGGTCCTCGCCGGCCTGCCACTCCTTGATGTCGCCGAGCACGATGCCCGCGCCGAGGCCGGCGCCGAAGAGCACCGAGAACCAGTTGGTCGCGTGGATCTCGTAGGCGTAGTCGGCCCCGATGGTCACCAGGCCGAAGTTCACCGGCTCGATCCAGCTCCCGTCGCCGTTTTCGCCGGCGTCGCGGTCGCGGTCGTCCCAGTAGCCGGGCTCCATCAACGAGTTGAGGTACTCGACGTAGAAGATGCCGTTCGCGCTCTTGTTCTTGACCACGAACTCTAGGCCCAGGGTGTAGGCGTTGAGGTCCGGCCGACGGGGGTACTCGTCGTTGTCGTGGGCTTCCACGCCGCCGTTGAGGATCTCGCGGGGCACGGTGAGGTAGCGGCCGCGGAAGCCGACCTCCATCAGGTAGTCGCGCTTCTTTCCGCTCGGGGCGGCGGCATCTGCGTCGTCGGTGGCGGCGTCGCTGAGGCGGACCGCGGGGGCGACGGCCGAGGGGAGGGGTTCGGCCGGGGTGTTGGCGAACGCGATCGGGGCGAGGAGGAGACTGAGCATGGCGTCCAGGTTGGCTTTGGCGCGGATCGTGCTTTAGGACACGCCCGGTGTCAACCCTCCTGGTGCTCTTCGTCGGCTGCGTGCTCCACCTGGGCACCGTTCCCTCGCCGGGTTTTGCGGTGGTGGAGGTGAGCGCGCCGGTCGCGGAGCCGGGAGTGGACGAAGCAGTGCGCCGCGAGGTGGAGCAGGCGCTCGGGGGGCAGTCCGCCGTCGGGGCGTTGCCGCTGCGCCTCACGGTCGAGCGCGCCGACTGGCGCCCCGGCCGCCGCACGGGGGACGTGGTGCTCTACGAGGCCTCGCTCGGCGTGCGCTTTCGTACGGAGGCGGGCGAGCGGCTGGTCACGGAGAGCACCGTGGTGGCGGACCCGGGCAGCGCCGCCGCCGCCGTCCCCGCCCGGGCCGCGGCGTTCGCCGAGCTGGCGAAGCGAGTCGCGGCGGACGGGGTGGCGTGGCTCACGCTCCGCGGCGCGCCGGTGTCGCCGACGCCGTGAGGGCGGCGCTGGTGCCCGCCCCGCCATTCTCGCCGAACGTGGCTCCTCGACCGCCGACCCTCCCCGGGCAGAAGGGCGGTGGAGCGCCACCTGCCCCTCGACACCGTGCCCCGCGCCCTCGGCGCCGATGTTACCGGGCAGCGTGGCCGGACTCGACGACCTCCGCCGTTCCCTGGGCACCCCGGCGCCCGTGTACGTGTGCGTGGGGGAAGAGTCGCTGCTGGTGAAGGAGGCGGTGGAGGCGGTCCGGGAGGTGGTGCTCGCTGGCGGGATGGCCGCGTTCAACCACGCTTCGTTCGTGTGCGGCGAGGAGGCGGCGCTCGGCTTTGCCGACGCGTGCCGGCAGGTGCCGGTGATGTCGTCGCGGCGGCTCGTGGAGCTCAAGCAGGTGCAGGACGGCAACAAGGCGCTCATGGAGTCCTTGCTCGCCTACGTACAAAAGCCTATCGACTCCACGGTGCTCCTCGTCTCGGGGATGAAGATGCCCGCGGCCATCGGCGGCACCGACTACGGCGTGCGCATCACCAACCAGGTGAAGAAGACCGGCGTCGTCTGCAAGCTCGACGCCGACGGCATCGATCCCGCCGCCTTCGCCCGCTCGCGCGCCAAGCCGTGGAACGTCACGGTGGACACGGCGGGGGTCCAGAAGCTCATCGAGTACGGCGGCGACGATCTCGATGTCCTCGCCGGGAACCTCGAGCTGTGCTGCGGCTTTGTGGGCTCCGGCGGGCGGATCACGCCCGAGGTGGTCGAGGAGGTCTGCGCGAGTACGGCCGCGGCGGATGTCTGGCGGCTCACCGACGCCATCGTCGCGGCGGACGCCAACGGCGCCCTCGCCGAGCTCCATCGGCTGCTCGAAGAGGGGGAAGCGCCGCATCGGCTGATGGCGAACATCGCCTGGCAGCTCCGGCAGGTGCTCCTGGTGCAGGACGCCGCCCGGCGCCACCTCCCCGACCGCGAGTCGGGCGTGCGGATGCCCCCGTTCAAGCTGCGCGCGGTGCGGGAGCGGGTGGAGCGCCGCCCGGTCTCGCCGAGCGCGTGGTTGGAGGCGCTCGCCACAGCCGCACGGCGGATGAACTCGTCCCGCGCGGGGGACCGTCGGGTGATCGAGGCGTTCGTGCTCGGGCTGGTGGTCAAGGCCTGAGCTGGGCGGGCCGTGATCAACGCTCGCTCGGCGAGGACGCTGCGCCGGGGAGCGGGATTCCCGGCGTCGCGAGTTGCGCCACTGTTGCCTCGGCGAACGTGAGGGGTGGTGCTGGGTCCTGCCGCCACGAGCGCCCGGCCCTCGCTGCGCTCGGCCGGTTCGCCCGTGACGTCACCCGCATCGTCACCTCACCCTGAACCGTCGGCGAACACGGACAAGGTTTTCACGCGACGGCGGGAAGCCCGCTTTTGCTTGATGCACGGACTCGCTCCGCGTCGCCGCGACGAGAGAACGATCCTCATCGGGCACGGACCGTAGGAGGCGAGCGGTCGGCGTCGAGGCGCAGGGGAGGGATGGGGAGGGGCGGGTGGCGCCAGGTCGGCGAGCCGGGGGCCGACCCGGTCCTTGCGCCGAAAAACACCAAAAGCCCGCCAGAAGGCGGGCTCGTGGGGCAGCGACGCTACCGGGCGCGAACGCCCGATGCGCAGCTACTTCTTCGTGAGGGCGTTGGTGGCCTTCGCGAGCCGGCTGACCTTGCGGGCCGCCGTGCGCTTGTGGAGGATGCCCTTACGCGCCATCTTCTGGAGCGTGGACACGGTCTCGTTGAGGGTGGCGGCGGCCGCCGTGGCGTCCCCACCGGCGATCGCCTCGCGAGCTGCCTTCACGGCATTCTTGACGCGCGTGCGCTGCGAGCGGTTCCGCTCGTTGGCTTCGGCGCTGGTACGGATGCGCTTGATCGCGCTCTTGTGATGGGCCACGGAAACTCTCCAGTCAATCGGGAGCCGCGACTAAGTTCTCGCCCTCGGCTTGTCAAGGGCGGGCGGATCCGGTAAGACGTTCATCCCCCCGATCGCCTCCCGGCGGTCACCCGTCCCCCCCTCCCCGACGGCAACCCCATCATGCAGGCCGAGCGCACCCTCCAGGTGCTCCCGCAGCCCGAACCCCAGGCCCGGCGCGCGGAGCCGCCGGTACACATCGGCGTCTACGACGGCCCTCTCGATCTGTTGCTCTACCTCGTCCGAAAGGAGGGGGTGGCGCTCAGGGAGATTCCGGTCGCGCGGATCTGCGATGCGTACCTGCGGCATCTCCACGAGTTGGACGAGATCGACGTGGACAAAGCTGGCGACTACCTCGCCATGGCCTCCACGCTCTGTCTCTTGAAGGCGCGAGAGCTGCTCCCCAAAGCCCCGACGATCCAAGGCGAAGAAGAAGAAGAAGACCCCCGGGAGGCCCTCGAACGGCGCCTCTTGGAGTACGAACGCTTCCGCGACGCGGCCGACCAGCTCGGTCGTCGCCAGCTCCTCGACCGTGAGGTCTTCGCGCGCCCGATGGAGCCCGTGGCGGCGGACGAGCAGCCGATCGACCCGACGACCGACACCTGGGGGCTCGCGCAGGTCTTCTACGGCCTGCTCGAGAAGCAGTCCGCGCCGCCGCCGGTCCACAGCGTCGCGTTCGAGACCTACACGATGGCCGACACCGTGCGAAACATGCTCGAGCTGCTCGACGACGGGGAGGAGCACACCCTCTCCGAGCTGTGGGTCGACATGCCGTTCCGACGCGCCCGGCTCATCACCTTCCTCGCGGCGCTGGAGTCGGCCAAGTTCCAGCTGGTCGATCTCTGGCAGCGCATCCACCTGGGGGCGGTCACGCTCCAGGCCCGGGTGCGCGCGGCGGAGGCCGATCTCTCGATGCTCGCCGACCACGAGCACGACGATCGGAGCGCCGGGGGATGAGCCCGGGGGCCGCATGAGCGACGAAGAGAACGTCATCGCGTTCCCCGCCGCGGAGGAGTCCGCGGCGGAGGAGCCGTCTGGCAGTTGTCCGCCGGAGCACCTGGTGCCGGCGCTGGAGGCGTGCTTGTTCGCGGTCACGCAGCCGGTGCCCACGGCCACGCTCGCCGCCGCCCTCGGGGTGAGCGAGGAGCAGGTCACGGGGGCGCTGGAGGCGCTGCGCGAGCGGCAGCTCCGCACCGGGGCGGGCGTGCGCCTGGTGGAGGTCGGGGAGGGGTGGCAGCTGCGCACCGAGCCGCGCATGGCCACCTGGGTGGCGGCGGTGCGGGGAGGGAAGCCGTTCCGCCTCAGCCGCCCCGCGCTGGAGACCCTCGCGATCGTCGCCTTCCGGCAGCCCGTCACCAAGGGCGACGTGGACGACATCCGCGGCGTGGACAGCGGCGGCATCCTCCGCACGCTGCTCGACCGCGGCCTGCTCAAGCTCGCCGGCCGCAGCGACGATCCCGGGCGGCCGATGCTCTACGGCACCACCTCGGCGTTCCTCACGCTCTTCGGCATGCGCTCGTTGGCGGACCTGCCCACCCTCCGTGATCTCCGCGCCCTCCGGGAGGATGATCCCGAAGCGAGCCCGGTGCCCGTGGTGCCGTTCCCGGATGGCGACGAGGGGTGAGCGGCCCGCTCGTCGCGGACCGAATACGGGGGAAGTCTTCGGAGCGGGAACGAGATGATCCGATTCGCCCTCGTCCTCGCCGTACTCTCTGGCTGCGCCGCGCATCAGCCCTACAGTCCGGTCCTGGTGGAGCAGCACCTGCCGCTGGCGGAGGCGGGGGTGCCGGTGCCCTTCTCCACGACGGTCGACGTCTCGGCGGTGGTCCAACGCGCCAGCGGCCGCTGCGACGGTCCCGACGTGCGCGCGGAGGTCCTGGACGGGAGGATGACCATCGCGTGGACGGCCCCCGCAGAGGCCGTGATGGCGCAGCGGTCGGGGGTGTGCCGGGCGGGGGAGGGGAGCGCGGCGGTCGCGGTCGGGTACGACTTCCGGTTGGTGCGGAGCTGACGGCGCAGATCGGGCGCTGCGAGTCCCCTCATCCGGCGCTGCGCGCCACCTTCTCCTGAGGGGAGAAGGGGAGAAATGCGCGAGTCCGGACGGCATTGGATGGCGACGGTTGGGGGCGTTACGGGGGGCTTGCCCCCCGTCCCAAAATCACCAAGCCAAACGCCGCGGACCCTGCGTGCTCAGCTCAGCCCGCCGTCGACCACGAAGGTCTGGCCGGTGATGTAGCTGGCGCCCGGGCCGAGCAGGAAGCGGACCAGCGGCGCGACCTCCTCCGGCTTTCCCAGCCGCCGAAGTGCGATCATCTTCTGAACGCCCTCAAGCAGCTCGGTGGGGAGGGTGCGGGTCATGTCGGTGTCGATGAAGCCCGGCGCCACCGCGTTCACCCGGATCTGCCGGCGGCCGAGCTCCTTGGCGAGCGAGCGGGTCATCGCGATGACGCCCGCCTTGGCGGCGGCGTAGTTGCCCTGCCCGGCGTTGCCCATGATGGCGGAGACGCTGGTGAGGTTCACGATGACGCCCTTGCGGCGCGAGAGCATGTGGGTGGCCGCCGCGCGGCACATGCGGAACGTGGAGCCGAGGTTGGTGCTGATCACCTCGTCCCAGTCTTCGTCGGACATGCGCAGGAGCAGGCCGTCGCGGGTGATGCCCGCGTTGTTCACCACCAATTCGGCGCCGCCTTCGGCCTCGGCGACGGCGATGAGCGCGTCGATCCCCGCCTGGGTGGAGACATCCGCGGCCACCGGGATGGCGTTGCCGATGAGCTGCGCCACCTCCTCGGCGGCCGCCACGTTGCCCTTGTAGTTGACGATGACGCGGGCGCCGGCGCGGCCGAGCTCGATCGCGATCGCCCGGCCGATGCCCCGGCTGCCGCCGGTGACGATCGCCAGCTTTCCAGAGAGTTCCACGACTACCTCCCGACTATCGGTTCACTCGCGGCGGTCGTCCATCGTGCCGTCGCCGTCGGTGTCCTTGCCGGTCTTCATGACCGCGCCCTGATCGTCGAGGTATTCCCAGAAGTCGATCTTGCCGTCGCCGTTGCTGTCCCGCTCCTTGCGGCGGACCTTGCCGCCTTCGTAGTAGGAGAACAGGTCGAAGCTGCCGTTGAAGTCGGTGTCCTTCTCGGTCATCGACCGTTTGCCCTGGATGTAGTGATCCACGACGTCGGCACGCCCGTCGAAGTCGCCGTCCATCTCTTCGAGCACGCGGAGACCGGCTTCATCGAACGTGGTGCGCACGTCGATCCGGGCGTCGTGGTTGAGGTCCACGTCCTTCTTGAGGAGCAGCTTCACGCCGCTGCTCTCCCGGTAGTAGTTGATGATGTCGACCTTGCCGTCGCCATCGAGATCGACCTCGACCTGGTTGAGGCCATCCTCGGTGATCCGCGTGGTGAGCACCCCGGCGGTGCCGATCGGGAGCTTGCCAGGCGCGGTGGTGCCGCCCGCGACGGCGTTTCCGACGGTGCCGGTGCCCCCGCCGGTGGGGGTGGGGCAAGCGAGCAGGGTGAGCACGAGCAGCATTCGCAATCTCCGCCGGAACAGGACCGAGCGGCCATGTAACCGGCGCTGGGATAGCGGGTAAGGATGCAGTCCAGCGACAAGAAACACCTGCTGGTGGTGGACGACGAGCCGGTCATCCTCCAGATCCTCAAGGCGGTGTTCGAAGAAGAGCCGTGGCGGCTCACTCTCGCGGGTACGGGCAGCGAGGCGAGGCGCATCCTCGAGTCCGAACGTGTCGACCTGCTGCTCACCGACAAAAACCTGCCCGATCTCTCGGGGATCGAGCTGCTGCGCATCGCGAAGGCGCGCGAGCCGCTGTGCGAGGTCATCATCCTCACCGGCTACGGCTCTTTGGAGACGGCGCTGGCCGCCATGGAGCTGGATGCGTTCGACTACGTGCTCAAGCCGCTCAACAACGTCTTCGACATCCGCAAGAAGGTCCGTCAAGCCTTCGCGAAGCAGGACGTGGCGCTGGAGAACCGCCGGCTCATCGTGGAGCTGCGGGAGAAGAACGCGGCCGTGGAGGCCGCCCTGGAGGAGACCCGCTCCTTGCAGGCCGAGCTCATCCAGTCCGAGAAGCTCGCCGGGATCGGCACGTTGGCCGCCGGCATCGCCCACGAGATCAGCTCGCCGCTGTTTGGGATCATGGGCCTCGCCGAGGCGATCGCCGACGAGCAGGATCTGCCGCTGGCCCAGTCCTATGCCAGGGACATCGTGGAGTATTGCCGTACGGTGCGGGACATCGTGGTGGAGCTCTCCAGCTACTCCCGCGCCGCCACCAACGAGTACCTCACCACGGTGGAGCTCTCCCGGGTGATCCACGACGCGCTGCGGCTCGTGGAGCGCAGCTCCGACGTGCGAAACGTCCGCTTCGAGACCGCCATCGAGCCCGAGCTGTTCCTCAACGCGCGCACCAACGAGCTCCAGCAGGTCTTCGTGAACCTGGTGAAGAACGCGGCCGAGGCCGCCTCCGAGGTGGAAGGCGGCGGGCTGGTCCGCCTGGCCGCAGGGCGCACCGGCAACCACGTCTGGGCTACCGTCTCCGACAACGGGCCGGGGATCGAGGCCGACAAACAGCGCCTCATCTTCGACCCGTTCTACACCACCAAGGCGCCCGGGAAGGGCACCGGCCTCGGGCTGAACATCGTCTACCGCATCGTCACCAAGTACCGGGGCACGATCACCGTGGACTCGCGTATCGGCGCGGGCGCCACCTTCGAGCTGCGCTTCCCCGTCGATCGCTGAGCGGCCGTGCGGCTCGGCTCCCAGCTCCGCCTCTTCGTGCTGTTCACGGCGGTGGTACCGCTGGGGGTGCTCGCGTGGGCCTCGAGCGGCGTCGCCCGCGACGAATTGGAAGACGCGCTCAGCCGCGAGCAGGTGAGCAGCGCGGCGCAGCTCGCCACGCTCCTCGGGCACTCGCTCGACGAGCAGGAGCGGGTGCTGAGCGCCTACCTCGACACCTTCCGGCTCGACGTGGCGCCCGACGAAGCGCGCAACGGCTTCCTCGTCGGGGCCTGGCGGTTGATTCCCGAGGCGTCGATCGTGACGTTGGTCGACGGCGCGGGGGCCGAGGTCGCCCCTCCCGTGTATGCGTCGACGGCGGAGGAGGCGCAGGGGCACGACGTCGTCACGCCAGAGCGCTTGGCCCACTTCCGGGCCGCGCTCCCGGACGCGGGGGAAGGCGCCGTTCATGGGGCGCCGTTTCGACCGGCGGACGGGATGGCCGCGGCCATCCCGTTGGTGATCGCCTCGCATTCCGGGGACTCCCTTGCGCTCGGCGTGGAGCTCTCCCTCGCGCCCATGCGGGCCGAGCTGGAGTCGATGGTGGCGGACAATCGCGCCGCCCTCCTCGTGGACCCCTCGGGCAACGTGCTCCTCGGCGCAGGCGACGTGCAGCTGGTCGACCCCGCCCGGCTCGCGCCGGTGCTCCGCTCCGCCCAGGCCGACGCTCGCCTCGACGACTCCGTCGTGGTGGCCACCGCCCAGCTTCCGGGACGCGATCTCGTGGTGGTGGTGGCGGCGCCGGCCGCCGAGGCCGACGCGATGATCACCCGCGTCCTACGCCCCACCTGGTACGTCGGCTTCGTGTCGCTCATCGCCGCGGCCGTGGCGGCCACCCTGCTCGGTCGCAGCATCACCGCGCCCGTGCAGGGGCTGCGCAACGCTGCGGCGGCCGTCGGCTCCGGCGACCTTCACCTCCGGGTGAAGTTGGAGGGCAGCGACGAGATCGCGGACCTCGCCCGCACCTTCAACCAGATGACCCAGGACCTCGACGCCGGACGAAGCGAGATCGCCGCCAAGAACGAAGAGATCGAGAGCTTCAACCGGCAGCTTCAGGCCCGGGTGGACGAGCGCACCCGGCAGCTTCGGGAGGCCCAGGCCCGCCTCGTGGAGAGCTCCCAGCTCGCCGCGGTGGCCGACATGAGCGCCGGCCTCGCCCACGAGCTGAACAACCCCCTCGCCGGGCTGCTCGGCATCGTGCAGATCGTGAAGGCCCAGCGCGCGGGCACCGCCGAGGCCGCGCTCCTCGGCGCCGCGGAGACGGAGGCGCTGCGCTGCAAGGAGATCGTCGGGTCGCTGCTGCGGTTCACCGCCGCGCCGCGCCCCTCTGGGGAACGTGAGCAGGTGGACCTCGTGGAGCTCGTCGCCGACGTGGTCGGGTTGGCGGGCAGCTCGTTCCGCCAGCGGGACGTGATCCTGGTGTTTGAACACCCCGCGGAAGCCATACGTGTGCCGGCGCAACCAGACGAGCTCGGGCGCGCCCTCTCCCAGGTTCTGGGGGCCTTGCGATCCGCCGCCGCGCCGGGTGCTACACTCCGCGTCACGATGCCTCGGGACCCGACCGCCCCCGCCGTGGAGCTCCGCTTCGAGCTCGACCGCACGCTCGAGAGCCAGGACGACTGGCGCGCTGCCTCCGTGGGGTTGTGGGCGGCACGGCGGGTGCTCAACGCGGACGGGTGGTCGGTGGAGGAGGTGCCCGCAGCGGTGGGCAAGGCGTGGCGGGCGGTCGCCCCTGCCGCGGAAGGGCCCTCGGCGTGAACCGCGAGCTGCGCGCGCTCCTGGTCGTCTGCCTGATCTTCGCGGTGGGCGCCGTGGGGTATCGGGTGCTCTTCGGCGCCGGCCTCGCCGACCGCTTCCGCATCGTGACCGTGCAGGGCGACGTGCGCCACCTGCGCTCCGACGGCGAAGGCGCCACCGCCCAGGCGGGGGAGACGCTCGAAGAGGGCGACCGGATCGTCTCCGGCGATGGCGGCAGCGCCGTGCTCGGCCTCGGCGCCGACACCCGCGTGTCGGTCGACGCGCGGTCCTCGGTGAAGGTGATGGGCGTCACCGACGAGGGGGTGCGGCTGGAGCTCGAAGGCGGCAAGGTGAAGGCCACGGTGCGTCCGGGCAGCGGGCGCGTCGGCGTGGTCAGCGACGGCCGAGAGGTCACCGCGACGGACGCCGAGTTCACCGCCGTGCGGGACGGGGAGGGCAACCTCGCCGTGAGCACGGAGCGTGGCCGGGTGGAGCTCACGGGCGTGTCGGGCGTGGCGGAACTCAAGGAGGGCGACGATCTGGTCGCGCCGGCGGGCGGGGGCTCGCCGCTGCGCGCGCCGGCCTCCGACGCGCTGCTGCTCCAGGTGGCGTTCCCGGCGCCGGGGCGTACGCGGGAGCAGGAGGTCACGGTGGAGGGCAGCACCCAGCCGGGGGCCACGGTCACCGTGAAGGGCGGCGCGCGGCCGGTCAGCGCGCGGGCGGGCAAGGACGGGCGGTTCGTGGCGAAGGTGCCGCTGGCGGAGGGGAAGAACGCCCTGGAGGTCGAAGCGACCTCGCTCCTCGGTCGCTCGGCGGAGGTGGCGCGGGCCGAGCTGGTGCGGGACACCACGGTGCCGCAGGTGGGCGTGACGATCGAGTTCTGAGCGCGGCGTCGGGGCGGGCGCCAGCGCCTTCGGGAAGGCTTGGATCGCCCCGGCGGCCGTGCACAACGCCCGGAGGTTCGTGAACCCCGGGGAGTTGTGCTCGACGGGGGCGGCGAAACGCTCACAAGTGGCGGTGGTTGCCCCGACCTCGGAGACTTCTGCTCGTCGGCGCGCGCCGGCGCCCTCGGGAAGGCCTGGATCGCCCCGGCGGCCGTGCACAACGCCCGGAGGTTCGTGGACCTCGGCGAGTTGTGAGCGCCTGGAGGTCGCGAAACGCTCACAAGTGGCGGTGGTTCCCCCGACCTCTGCGACTTCTGCTCGAAGCCGGGCGCCAGCGCCCTCGGGAAGGCCTGGATCGCCCCGGCGGCCGTGCACAACGCCCGGAGGTTCGTGGACCTCGGGGAGTTGTGCTCGTCGGGGGGCGGCGAAACGCGCACAAGTGGCG
>CAIXRH010000228.1 GCA_903921785.1 uncultured Pseudomonadota bacterium | reverse complement strand
GCCGCCGCCGCCGCCCTCCTCCTCGGCGCCGCGCCCCTGCTCTTCTCCGGAGGTGGCGGGCTCGCTCCGCCGCCCGCCACCCCGCGCATCGTCGACGATCAAGGCAATCCGATCGCGGACAACTCAGGGCGAACCCCCGCCGCGGTCCCGCCCGCCCCGTCCGACGTCGCCCCCGCCGACGAGGCGCTCGTCGCCCTCGTCGACAGCCTCGACCGTCTCGACGCTGGCGCCGAAGCCCTCCCGGGCGCCGGGATGGTGGCCCTCCTCGACCCCTACGGCGACGATCCCGTCGTCGACCCCCTCACCGGCAATTCCGCCGAAGGAGACCTGTGATGCTCACGACCCTGATCCTCCTCTTCCACACCGCCCTCGCCGCGCCCGAGCCCCCGCCCCCGCCGGGCCCGCCGGACACCGAGGAGCGCGGCGGCGGCCACGGTCGCGGCCACGACGACGCCGACGGCGGCGAGCGGCTGATGAAACACTTCGCCGCCATCAGCAAGAAGCTCGGCCTCAACGCCGAACAGAAGGCGTCGGTGGAGAAGCTGTACTACGACTCCAAGTCCACTGGGATCGACCTGCAGGCGAAGTCCGACAAGGCTCGGCTGGAGCTCGAGCGCCTGATGATGGGCGACACGGTGGACGAAAAGGTGGCGATGAAGGCCTTCGACGCCGCGTCCTCCGCGGAGGTGGAGGTGCGCCGCAACGACCTGAAGCTGATGCTCGGGCTGCGGAAGATCCTCACCGTCGAGCAGTGGGCCCAGCTCAAGGAGATGCGCGAGTCGGGCAAGGAAGAGCGCCACGGCCGCCGTGGCGGCGAGGACGACGACGACGGTCCGCCGCCGAAGTAGTCGCTATGGCTCGAGGTGGTCGGCGTGTTCGGCCGCCTGCTCCGCCGCTTCCTCCGCCGCCGCTTCGGCGCGCAGGCGCTCAGACTCGGCGCGGTCCGCGAAGTCGACCGCCGTGCCCACCGCCGCGGCGCCGAACGCCACGACCCCGGCGAACAGGCCGAGGCCGAGGAAGAAGCCCGCGGCCGGCGCGCCTCGCCGCGCTCGAGCTTCGAACGCCCGGTTGAGGAAGAACAGCGGCAGCGCCACGAGCACCAGGGCCGCGCCGAACGACACGGCGAAGTCCATCGGCAGGTTGTTGCCGGTGTCGGGGTCCACCGCGGCGAAGGGGATGCACCCGGCCACGATCACCGCGCACCCCCCCACCGCGGCCCAGCGCAGCGCCATCGACGCGAGGCGGAGGTGGGGGAGGGGGTCGGGGCCCTCAGCGGGGATCGGCCACGACGCGTCGACCCCGGCGAGGAGCGCGGCGAGCGCCCAGCCAACGAGCGTGATCCAGCCGCCGACGCGCCAAACCACCGAGCCGCCCGCGGCGGCGAAGGCAGGGAGCAGCGCATAGATCGTGCCGGCCCAGGCCGCGCCCGTGTAGCGGGCGGCGGCGGCGAGCTGCTCCACGTCGGGCGCGTCCGACTGGCGACGGAGGCCGACCCAGCCCAGGAAGCCGAGGGCGGCCATCGGCACGAGGCCCATCGGAGGGTTGAGCCAGAGGAGCTGCAACCCGGTGAAGTCACTGGTGGCGCCGTTGCAGTCGTGGACCGTGGCCGCGGGCAGGCCCAGCGCGAGCACGGCGAGCGTGAGGGCCGCGACGTGCCCCCAGCGCACCCCGGCGCGCGCGGTGGAGGCCAGGCTATTTCCCGCCGCGGTAGGACTTCAGCTCGGCGCTGATGAGCTTGTAGAGGTCCTTCTCGCCCTGGCTGGCGCCAGCCATGTAGGTGTCGCGCGCGGTGGCGGCCGGCGCCTCAAAGGAGGCGCGCTCGGCGGCCGTCGGCTTGTAGACCTGCACCTTCATCGCCGGGAAGTTCTCGAGGAGGATCGGGTTGAGCGCGCGGATCTCGTCGCGCATCCCGGGCACGAGGTCGGCGCGGGCGCTCAGGAGGATGGCCTGGTCGGTCGGCGGGAGTGCATCGAACCAGGTCTTGTTGAAGACGATGGCCGCGGGCTGGTAGATGTGCTCGGTCAACGTGTAGTACTTCGTGGCCGAGAGCCACTGGGCCGCGGAGGCGTACAGCGGGGTCTGGTCGTAGCCGGAGATGACGCCGGTCTGGAGCGAGGTGAGCACCTCGGTCGTGGGGATCGGAACGGGGGAAGCGCCGAACGCGGAGTACATCTGGATGTGGACCTTGTTCTCCTGGGTGCGCATCTTGCGCCCCTTGAGGTCCGCCGGGCTCTTGATGAACCCGAAGGAGGTGCCGAAGCTGCGGTAGCCGTTCTCCGACCAGAAGCCGAGCACGAGGCCCTTGGCGCGGAAGGCCTTCTCCAGCGGGGCGAGGGCCACGCCGTCGAGCACGTGGTCGGCCTCCTTGGCGGTGCGGAAGAGGAACGGCAGCTCGAGCACGTTGAGCTCGGGCACGAGGCTGGCGATGGCGCCCGTGGAGCCGCCGACCCCCTGGATCTGCCCGCGCTGGGTCTGCTGGACGGTCTCGTTCTCGTCGCCGAGGAGCCCGCCGAGGAACAGCTTCACCTTCACGTGCTTGGTCTTGCTCTCGACCATGGTCTTGAACTGCTGGAGCCCTTCGGACCACGGCGTGCCCTCCGGCGCCACGCTGGCGATCTTGAGGGTGACGGTGTCGTCGGCCGAGGCGCGGGGCAGCAAGAATGCGCACGCGCACACGGAGACGAGAGCGAGCAGGATCCGACGCATCGTTCTCTCGGGGTAGGCGGCCGCGTTCTACCACACGGGCGCGAGCGGACCAACCCGGGGCCCGTAGCCGGGCATCCCTGACGCGCTATGATCGGGGGATGCGCACGAACCCTCGCGAGATCCTCGGCCGCGGCTGGGGCTTCCCCTTCGGCTTCGACTCGGCCACCGGCGGGGTGGGCTGGTCGGAGTACGAGGAGAACATTCGCCAGAACATCACGATCATCCTCGGCACCAAGCCGGGGGAGCGGCAGATGCTCCCGGGGTTCGGGTGCCGCATCCATGAGCAGATCTTCGCCCCGAACACCCAGGCCACCAGCGCCCAGGTGGCGCATTTTGTGGAGGAGGCGCTCGTGCGCTGGGAGAAGCGCATCGAGGTGGTGAAGGTCAACGCGGTGCCCGACCCGTCGGGGAGCATCCGGGTGGAGGTGGAGTACCGCATCCTCGCCACCGACGCGCTCCAGAGCCTCGCCCTGGGGATCGGCGGGTAGTCGGCCTCAGCCGCCGAGGAGGTGCGCGAGGCGCTCCGCGGCGGCCTCGCCGATGCGCTCGAGGTCGGCGAGGTTCTCGTCGGTGAAGCCGGGGACGGAGTCCACGAATTCCAGGCACCCGAAGGCGCGGCCGGCGGCGGCGAGGGGCACGCAGGCGAGGCTGCGCGTGCGGTGGCCGGTGTGGCGGTCCACATTCCGGTAGAAGCGTGGGTCGGCGTACGCGTTGAGCACGACCAACGACGTGAGCGAATGGGTGCTGTACCCGGCCACGCCCGCGTTGGCGGGGATGCGCATGCCGCGCAGGCGGGAGGCTGCCTCCCCGACGACGTAGCGGAACCGCAACCCTGCATGTTCCAGGATCAACGCGGAGCCGCCGCGAGCGTGGGTGAGGCGCACCCCGGCGGAGACGGCGAGGACCAGCACGGCGTCGGCGTCCATCGCGCGGTTGATGCTCGCCACGGTGTCGCGCACGAGCTCCAGCGGCACGAGCGCATCGCTGTCGAGGTCGGAGACATCCTCCTCCTCCAGTGCGGCGAACTCCTCGGGGGCAAGGGTCGGGCCCTCGACCGCGGGGAGGTCGTCCTCCGCGACGGGCTCGGCCTCCGCGTCGTCGGCCTCGCCGAGGGGCTGCACCACAAAACCGTCGCCCGATCGGACATCCCGGACCAGCACCGTGCCGTTGATCAGCCGCTCGCACGCGAGGCGATCCGGCGAGTGCGGTTCACCCAGGCGCACCAACCCCTCGCCAAGCGCGATGAGCCAGTTCGTCGCTTCTACCTCAACGCTCCCCTTGGTGCGGGAGCTGACCCGGAACGCCGCCATGGCTTCCGGTTATCCGGGCGCGTGGCGCGCCGCTCCCTCCTCCCGTTCTCCCTGCTCGTGCTCCTGGCCTTCGCCCTGCGGGTGGCCGGGCTGCATTTTGGCCTCCCGCTCGCCGAAGCTCGGCCCGACGAGCAGACGATCGCCTACCAGGCGATGAAGTTCGGTCGGGGGGACCTCAACCCCCACTCCTTCAACTACCCGAGCCTGTTCAAGTACCTCACCTTTGTGCTCTTCGGCGCGGACTACGCGGTGGGTCGGCTGCTCGGGCGGTTCCACGGCCAGGAGGACTTCCTCCGCGCCTTCTTCGCCGCCGACGGGGAGTTCCGCCTCCTGATGCGCGCCTGGAGCGTGCTCGCCGGCACCGTGGGCGTGGCGATCCTCCGCTGGGCGCCCGGCCGGACCTGGGGCGTGTTCTTCCTGGCGATCGCCTTCCTCCACGTGCGGGACAGCCACTTCGGCGTCACCGACATCACGATGGTCACGCTCACCACGGCGGCGGTGCTCGTGGCGATCGAGGTGCAGAAGACGGCGCGGCTGCGCACGGCGGTCTTCGCGGGGATCCTCGCGGGGCTGGCCACGAGCACGAAGTACAACGCGGCGCTGCTCGTGGTTCCCCTGATGGCGGCCGCGGCCACCGCGCGCCTGCCCGGCAACGTGCTCCCCTCCCTCCGCGACCGCGTCCAGCTCGGAGTCGCCGCGCTCGGCTCCATGGCGCTGGGCTTTGTTGTCGGCACGCCCTATGCGCTGCTCGATCCGCACACGTTCGTCACCGACTTCCGCTACGAGCTCACCCACCTCGCGGCCGGGCAGCACGTGGACGTGGGCGGCGGTTGGGTCCACCACGCCGTGGCCACGCTGCCGGACGCGCTGGGCTGGCCGCTCTACGTGGTCGGCGTCACCGGGTTGTGCCTCGCCTGGTTGGCGAACCCCCGGCTCTGCGTGGTGCTCTTCTCGTTCCCGATGTTGTACTACGTGGCCATCGGCCGCGGGGAGACGGCGTTCTACCGCTACATGCTCCCGGTGGTGCCGTTCTTGTGCATCGGGGCCGCGGCGGTGGTGCACGCTTTCCACGAACGCTTCACCAAGGTGGCGGCGGTGATCCTGGCGGTCGTCGTGGCGCTGCCGAGCTTCGCCCGCGTGCTGGAGGCCGACCGGCTGTTCCTCGCGGGGGACACCCGCAGCGCCATGGCCGAGTGGATCCAGGGCAACGTGCCCACCGACAGCGTGATTGTACACGCCGGCGCCTACACCGGCGCGCCGATGCTCCAACGCAACGTGCCGAACCAGACGCGCGAGTACGCCGCGAAGCAGGGTCGCGCCGACAGCGGCGGCTTCCGCAAGCCGGATGAGCTCAAGTGGTACCGCGCCGAGCAGCCGATGTACGACGTGCAGTTCGTGGCGAAAGACGGCATCGACTACGCCTCGGAGGTCACGGTGGAGGCGCTCGTGGCGGACCCGCCCGTGTGGCTGGAGATCGAGAGCTCCGGGCTCCAGTTCTACAGTGAGGTCCCCGCGGCGGTGCAGGCGCTCGCCGAGGCCCGCTACACCCTGGCGCACGAGGAGCTCGGCGCCGCCGACCCCGCGGCCGGCACCTTCGACCAGCAGGACGCCTTCTACATGCCCACCGACGGCTTCACGGGGTTCACCCGCATGGGGCCAAACCTACGGTTGTATCGACGGAAGGACTGAGCCCCCCGGACCCCCTCGGGGGTGCGGGAGCACCCGGCGGCGCCCGCCCGACGAGGCTGGCCCGCCTACCAAAATGAGGACGTGAGCCTAGGCCGGGGCCCAGAACCAACGCTCGGGCGACACGATCGCGCCCCGACCACCCGTCCTCAGGAGTGGGGATGCCCGCGCCGACGACGAACCGGAACCTCCCCGGCGAGCCGCTTCGCCCCGGTTCGGAATAGGACCCCCAGGTGAACCAGCTCGACCCGCGCGTCGTCACGTTGTGGAGGCTCCAGGGCCTCGTGGCCGTGTTCACCAGCTGGCTGCCGATGTACGCGCTGCTGGGCTGGGGGGTCGGTGGAAAGTTCGGGTTCGTGGCGGCCGCCGCCGCGATCGGCGGCTTCGCCGTGCTCCTCGCGCTGCGTGCGCTCATCTGGCCCGCGTTCCAGTACGGCGCGTTTCGTTACGCCGTCCGCGAGACCGACCTGCTGGTGGAGCAGGGCGTGATCTATCGGCAGACCATCTGCGTTCCTCGCGATCGCATCCAGCACGTGGACACCCGCCAGGGCTGGCTGGAGCGGCTGTTCGACCTCTCGCGGCTGCTGGTCTACACCGGCGCCGGCCTCTCGGCGGACGGCTCGCTCCCCGGCCTCGACAGCGAAGAGGCCGTTCGCCTCCGCGACGAGCTGGCGCTCGGCGGGCGCGGCGGGGACGATGGAGTCTGACGTCGAGGTGCCCTGGCGGCGCCTCCACCCGGCTTCGCTCCTGGTGAACCTCGTGCCCACGACCTGGCGCACGGTCACGCGGGTGTGGCCGCTCCTCGTCGCCATCGTCGTGCAGGGCTCGGTGCAGGGCGCGGTGGACCTCGGGCTCATCGGCCTGTTCTTCGCGGTCGCGGTCGGCCGGACCGTCCTGCACTTCGTCACCGTGCGCTACCGGTTCGCCCACGGCCGGCTGGAGCTGCAGGAAGGGCTGCTCTCCCGCGTGGAGCGCGCGCTCGACCCTTCGCGCATCCAGAACGTCGCGATCGTGCAGAACCTGTTCCATCGTTTGGCGGGCCTCGTGGAGCTGCGGGTGGAGATGGCGGGCGCTTCGGGCTCGACCAGCGATGGGCTGCTCTCGGCGTTGTCCGTGGAGGAGGCGGAGGCGCTGCGGGTGCAGCTCGGGCGGGTCGGCGCGCACGTGGCGGCCCCTGCCAGCGAGGTGGAGGCGCACGACCGGGTGGGCGCCCTCGAGGTGATCGCGTACGGCGTGAGCGCCGGCCGGGTCGGGGCGGCGGCGGTGGCCATCGGCTTCGGCCTCGACGTGTGGAACCAACTCCAACCTGGCTCCGCGCCCACCGCGCAGCTCGGCAAGCTCGCCTGGCTGGGCCTCGCCCTGGTCGGAATCGGAAGCGGCTACCTGTTGAGCGTGGGGTCCGCTGTGCTCCGCTGGTACGGCGCCCGCTGGTGGCAGACGGGCGACGTACTGCACTTCGAAGCCGGACTCCTCACCCGCCGCCGCATGGACATCCCGCTTGGAAAGCTCCAGACCGTTCAGGTCTCCGAGCCGATCCTCCGGCGGTGGATGGGCTACGCCACGCTGCTGTTCGACACGGCCGCGAGCGGGGGCCCCCCGGTTCCCGGCGCCGTCCCGACCGAAGGCTGCGTGCCGATGGTGGCCCGGGAAGACGTGGTGGACCGCGTCGCCCGCGCGTTCCCCGGGCTCGACACCCCCATCGACGGCGACCTGCTGCCGTGCGCCCCCGCGACGGTCCGCCTCGCCGTTTTCGCCGGACTCCTCCGCTGGTTCGCCATCGCCGCCGTGATCCACTTCGCCACGGGCCTCGCCTGGGCCTGGGCCGCGCTCCCCGTCGGCGGCCTCCTCGCCTACCTCGACGCGCGGCGCCAGGGCTGGCGGGTGACGGACCGGTTCATCGTCGTCCGCCGCGGCTTCCTCTCCCGCGACACCTGGGTGCTGCCGCGGGAGAAGGTGCAGTCCGTACGATGGACGCAGGGGCCGCTGCTCCGGCTCAATGGCCTCGGTCGGGTGACGGTGTGGTTCCCCGGAGGTCGCCTCGCGATTCCGGACGTGCGCGCGGGGGAGGCGGAGGCTCTGTTCTCCACCTTGCAGGCGCGGCCTGGGTAGCCGATGTTGGACCAGCCGCACCCCTACACCCTCCGTCAGCTCCAGTACGTGCTCGCGGTGGCCGACCACCTGAGCTTCCGCCGCGCGGCCGAAGCGTGCCACGTCTCCCAGCCGGCGCTCAGCGCGCAGATCGCGCAGCTCGAAGAGCAGCTTGGCGTGGTGCTCTTCGAGCGCGACCGCCGCCGGGTGCTCCTCACCCCCGCCGGCGAGCTGCTCCTCCCCCGCATGCGCCGCCTCGTGGTGGACGGCCACGCGCTGACCGACGCCGCCCGTCGTGCCGCGGACCCGTTGGCGAGCACGCTGCGTATCGGGGTGATCCCGACGATCGCGCCCTACCTGCTCCCCCTGATCGCCCCATCCCTCCGCCAGCGGTTCCCGGCGCTGGTGACGCTCTGGACCGAAGACAAGACGCCCACGCTCGCCGCGCGCCTCGCCGCCGGCACGATGGAGGCCGCGCTCCTGGCGTTGGAAGCGGACCTCGGCGACGTGGAGCACGCCACCGTCGCGGTGGACCCCTTCGTCCTCGCGCTCCCGCCTGGCCACGCCCTCGCGGTGGACGCGACGCCCATCCCGCTCACGTCGCTCGCCGGCCAATCGCTGCTCCTCCTCGACGAAGGCCACTGTTTCCGCACCCAGGTGCTCGCGCACTGCGCCCGCGCGGGGGTGGACGAGCTCGCGTGGCGCGCCACGAGCCTCGGCACCCTCGCGCAGATGGTGGCGTCCGGGGCGGGGATCACGCTCCTTCCGCGGCTCGCGGTGGCGACGGAGGCGGCGCGCGCCGGGCTGGTCACCCGCGCCCTCGCGGAGCCGGCGCCGCACCGCACGATCGTGCTCGCGTGGCGGGCGGGGTCGCCGCTCGGCCCCGCGTTGACGACGTTGGCGGCCGCGATGCGCGACGCCCTGTCCGCCTGATACCGAATGACCCTGACTCGGATCGGTCCGGGCAGAACCCTCGCCCGGCAGCAAGCTATAGAGGGGCTCCCCGGCATGCGCAAGTTCGTGGTCGGTTTTCACCGACGGTGGTCGGTTCGTTGACGCGGCGGGTGACG
>CAIXRH010000227.1 GCA_903921785.1 uncultured Pseudomonadota bacterium | reverse complement strand
CGTCACCCGCCGCGTCAACGAACCGACCACCGTCGGTGAAAACCGACCACGAACTTGCGCATGCCGGGGAGCCCCTCTATAGCTTGCTGCCGGGCGAGGGTTCTGCCCGGACCGATCCGAGTCAGGGTCATTCGGTATCAGTCCGCCGTGTCGGCGGGGTCCCGCCACTCTCCCGCGAGCTTCAGCCGCGCTTCGGCCTCCGCAGGGTCGAGCTGCTTCGCCGCGGGCGGGTAGTCGGCGAAGAATGGGCGAACGTCCGTCCCGCGCACCCGCCGACGCATCGTGAGGAAGTGCAGGTACTGCTCGGGCCAGCGCCAGACCCACTGCTCGAACCGTTGGGCGAACGCCTGGAAGCTCGCCGTGACCGAGCCCTGCCATTCCAGAGGTTCGGTGATCACCACCCGGTGGTGGGTCTCCCCAGGCGCGCGAATCACGTAGGTTGGCAGGAGCGCCGCGCCGGACTTCTGCCAGATCTGCAGTGGCTGCTCCGAGAGGTTGGCGCGGCGGCCGAGCAGGTCGACCGCCGTCCACTTCTTCCCGCCGCCCCCGTCGAACGCGAGGCCGAGCACGCCGTTGTCGCGGAGCACCTCGAAGGCGGGGCGGAGGAAGCGGAAGACGTTCACGTGGCGGACCGGCAGCCGCTTCTCCAGCTCCCAACGCCGCGCGAGCACCTTCTCCCAGAGCGGCGTGGTGCGCGATTCGTGGAGGATCTCGCCCCACACCGGCGGGGGCGCGCTGAGCTGCGCCATCCGGTAGCCGAGGTGCCCGAGGGCGGGCATGATCATCTGGTTGGCGCCGAAGTGCCCGATGAGCACGATGGCGCCTTTGCCCAGAGCGAGCGCCGCGTCGAGGTGCTCGCGACCTTGCACTTCGCACACCTCCCCGATGGTGGCCGGGGAGAGCCAGGGGTACCGGAGCACCTCCAGCTCGTTGTACAGGGTGATGCGGTAGGCGTCGGCGAGGATCGCCTCGGGGTCGCGCGGCATCGGGCGGCCGCGGAAGATCGCCTCCAGCTCCGCGCGCATGTCGGCGTCGCCGAGGCGGCGTACCACGGCGCCGCCCGCGCGAGAGAGCCGGTCGAGCGTGGCGGGGGAGACGCGGTTCACCGCCGCCTGCCCCGGGTAGTACATGGCGAGCCCGCCGAGGTCCTTCACCAGGAACCCTGGGCGCAACCCGCGACGCCGTTCGGCGCGACGGTCGCGCTCAGCCACCGGAGCCCCGCGGCGGGGTGGCGAGCACCGCCTTCTTGTCGATCTTGCCGTTGGGGAGCTTGGGAATCTCCTCCCAGAACTCCACGATCCGCGGCACCTTGTAGTTGGCCATGCGGTGGCGGCAGTAGGCCTGCACCCGGCGCATGTCGAGCGTGGACCCGGGCGCGAGCTGCACGATCGCCCGCGCCACCTCGCCGCGCAGGCGTTCTTCCGCGCGCACCACCACCACGCCGCGCACCTCGGGGTGCTGAGCGATCACCTGCTCGATCTCCAGGGGGAAGACGCGGATCCCGCCGATCTTGAGCATCTCCGAGCGCCGCCCGGTGAAGAAGACGAACCCATCCTCGTCGCGGCGGACGAGGTCGCGCGTCTGGTACCAGCCGTCCACGAACTGCTCAGCGGTCTCGGCCGCTTGGTTCACGTACCCGGTGACGACGGCCTCGCCGCGCATCCACAGCTCCCCCGGCTCGCCGACGGGGGCGTCGGTGCCGTCCTCCCGCACCACGCGCAGCGCGTACCCCGGGATCGGCTTGCCGGTGCTCCCGGGGCGCCGCGGGCTGTCGGCGAGCATCCCCAGGCCCACGCCGGAGGTCTCGGTGCTCCCCCAAACCGGGAGGAAGCGGGCGCCGAACGCGGCTTCCATGCGGTGGAGCGTCTCGGGGGAGACGTAGGCGCCGCCGGCCTCCAGCACCCGCAGCGAGGTGTAGTTCCCCCCGTGCGCCGCACGGAAGTCGAGGAGCATCTCGTAGAAGCTCGGCACGGCCATCGCCCAGCTCACCCGGTGGCGGGCGATGAGCTCCGCGGCCACGCGCGGGTTGAGGGTCTCCGCGACCACGAACGCCCCGCCGACGAGCAGGCTCCGATGGAAGAGCTCATGCGGGTGGGCGAAGACCGAGAACATCCCCAGGTACACGTCGTCGTCGCGGAAGCCGAGCCCCTCGATGGTGGCCACCGCGTTGACGTTGATCTGCCGGTGGGTGGTGATGGCGCCCTTCGGCCGCCCGGTGGAGCCGGAGGTGTAGTTGTAGTACACGGCGTCGGTGGCCCGGACGTCCTGACCCCCGGTCCACGGGGGGAGGGGAGCCTCCCATACGCCGTCGCCGTGACGGCCGGCGCCATCGACGTAGACGATGCGCCGAGGATCGGGGAGCAGCGGGAGCAGGTGCTTGAGCAGCCCGTCGAACTCGTGCTCGAGGATGACCGCGCGCACTTCGGCGGTGCGGAACTGGTCGGCCACCTGGTCGGGGTGGAGCTTGAAGTTCACCGGCACGTGGATCGCGCCGATGCGGGCGCAGGCGAAGAACGCGACGACCACCTCGGGGCGCTTGGAGAGCAGCATGCCCACCGCGTCGCCCGGGCCGATGCCGGCGTGGGCGAGCACGGCGGCCGCGCGGTCCACCTCGGCGTCGAGCTCGGCCCAGGTCCAGCTCTGGGTGAGGCCGAGGAGCGCCGGCTTTTCCGGCCAGCGGGAGGCGGCGCGCCGGAGGAGGGCGCCGAGCGGGAGATCGACGAGGTCGGCGAGCAAGCGGGGCACCGTCGGGCGCGCGGGCTAACCGCGTACACGGTCGCGGGGGAGGGCGGGGCGCGTCAGCTCGCGCGAACGCGGGTCGAGGCTACTCCGGCTCCGGCGCCAGGACCTTGTCCAGGGCGCTCGCGGTGGGCGCGTGGTCGTCGGCGCGGATGCGGAACGTCACGGAGCGGCGCTCGGGGTTGGTGAGGCTGGTGATCTCGGCGGTGGCCTTGAGGTGATCCACGTCCAGGCCGTGGCGGCCGAGGAAGCGCACGGTCGAGAGGGCGCGCGCGCCGGCGAGCCCCCAGTTGTCTTCGAACGGCGGGCCGCTGATCGGGGTGCCGTCCGCGTGGCCGGAGACCTCCAGCGTCACCGGCTCGCCCTTCACCCCCGACGCGAGCCGCGACAGCATGTCGTACGCGACCGGGTGGATCTCTGCGGACCCCGCGTCGAACAGGACCGACTCCGGCAGCACCACGTTCAGGGTGTTGTCGATGAGCCCGATCTCGATGACGTTGTCGCTGAGCGAGCCCTCCAGCTTCCGGCGCACCGCCTCCAAGGTGGGGTTGGTGGCCGACGTGAGGCTCATCGGCTCGTCGGGCAGGCTCGTGCTCGGGGTGCCGCGACCCTGGCTGTCGCCGTGCTGCAGCGGCGTGGACTCCCCGACCGTCCCGAAAATCCCGCCCTCAAACGCCGCGGTGAGCCCGTCCGCGATCGCGTCGAGCTTGGCCTGGTCGGTCTGGCTGGTCGCGTAGAGCACGGTGAACGTCGCGAAGAGCAGCGTGATGAAGTCGGCGTAGGACACCAACCATCGTTCGTGATTCTCGTGCTCTTCGTGCTTTTTCGCCATGTCAGGCCGCCGCCTTGTGTTCGTCCTTGCCGTGGTGGCCGGCGAAGGGGCTGAGCATCTCCTCGATCTGGCGGGCGTTGACGCCGGCCGCGATGCCGCACACGCCCATGAGCACCATCGTGCGGGTCTCGGCGTCGTGGGCCACGATCTTCTTGATGCGGTTGCCGAGGGGGATGAAGATGAGGTTCGCGAAGCCCACGCCGTACACCGTCGCGATGAACGCCACCGCGATGCCCTCGCCGAGCTTCTCGGGGCCGGCGTTGATGTTCTTCATGACGCCGATGAGGCCGAGCACGGCGCCGAGGATGCCGACGGTCGGGCAGAAGCCGCCCGCGGTCTCGAACACCTTCCCGGCCTGGGTGCCGTGGTGCTCCTCGAGCTCCAACTCCGGCTCCAGGACGCGCTTCACGTCCTCGCCGGAGGAGCCGTCGACGAGCATCCGGAGGCCACGCTTGAGGAAGTCGTCCTGGATGTCGGCGAGGAGGTTCTCCACCGCCAGCATGCCCTCGCGGCGGGCCACGTTGGAGACCTTCACCATGTCTTCCAGGAGCTTCTTGCGGTCGGAATGTCCGGGCGCGACCACCCGCTTGAGCAGCTTGAAAGCGGCCTTGATCTCGGCGTTGGTGGACGCGAGCATGGTGGCGCCCGCCGTTCCGCCGGCCACGATGAGAAACGCCGAGGCCCCGAGCAGGTCGTTGATCATCCCTCCTTCCATGTTGTTCGCGACCAGGATGCTCGCGAACGCGATGACGATGGCGATGATGGCGGACGGATCCATGGTGGCGGTACCTGCTCCGGACGAATCGGCCGTCCGCCGACCGGACTTGAGGCCATCCTCGGGCCGACCCCGTCGAGCTCGGCGCGGCGGAGTTAGCGGGGGGCGATGTTGACCTGCACCCGGCGCCTGGAGTGGGACGCGATGCACCGCATCCCCCGTCACGAGTCGAAGTGTGCGGCCTACCACGGGCATCGGTACGCCGCCGAGATCACCTGTGTGGCCGACACGCTCGACGATCGCGGTCGCGTCATCGACTTCGGGGTGGTCAAGGAGCGGGTCGGCGGCTGGATCGACGCCCACTGGGATCACACCGCGATCCTCATGGAGGGCGACCCCGACCCGGCCATCGCCGCGCTCGCCGCGAGCAACGCCGCCCACGGGCGCCCCGTCTACTGGATGCCCGTGCCGCCGACTGCCGAGAACATCGCCGCCGCCCTGGCCGCGAAGGCCCAGGAGCTGCTCGCGGACACCGGTGTGCGCGTGGTGCGGCTCCGCGTGTGGGAGACCCCCAACGGGAGCGCCGAGTGGGATGGCCTGGTCGGGTAAGCTCGTCGGGGGGCTGATCGGCGGCATGCTCGGCGGCCCCCTCGGCGCGGGTGTGGGCGCCACCGTTGGCCACGTGCTCGGGGACTCGGCGCGTTCGCTGGAGCTGCATCGGCTCGACTGGCAACACCATGCGTTCTCCGAGTCGGGTCCCGGGATGGTGGTCACCCCGGTGTGGACCGCGCGGGGCCTCGCGGGGGAGCCCGTGCGGGTGCGCGTGTCGGCCGGGGAGGCGCTGCGTCGCGCCACCGTCACGCCCGAGGAGGCGGAGGAGCTGGGTGCGCTCCCCAGGGTGTTCCTGCCGTACGCGGAGCTGCCCGAGGGCGACCACGTCGACGTCGCGGTGAAGCTTCGCGTGGGCGCGCGCGAAGACGAAGCGAAGTTCCGCGTGCGCATGCCCAACGCGGTGCGGCGCCTCGGCGGCTCCGGCCCGGCCCGGGCGGTGATGGCCCTCGTCGGCGCCGCGCGCGCCGGCGGTCGGGCGCTCACCCGCGACGATGTCCGCTTCATCCGGGAGAGCTTCCTCGAGGGCGCCCCGATGGAGGAAGACGGCGTCACCTGGCTGCGCGCCTGGGTGCGGGAGCTCGCGGCAGCCGAGCTCCCGAGGCTCTCCGCCGCGAAGATCGCCGAGCGCCTCGATCCCCACCTCGACGGCGAGGGGCGCGTTCGCCTCGTCGGGTGGCTCTGGCGCGGGATGGCCGAGGCCTGGCCGGGCGCGGCGCAGCGCGAGTTCGTGGACACGCTCGCGGCCGCCCTCGGCGCCGCGTCCGCTCCCGGCGCCCTCGAAGGCGAAGACGCCCGTCGGGTGGCGTGGGCCACCCTCGGTGTGCCGCCGGGCACGGAGGGCGACGCCTTGCGAGATGCCTGGCGTAAGCTCGTGAATCAGTGGCATCCCGACCGCGCCCGCACCCCCGAGGATGTCATCGTCTGCAACCGGCGAATGGCCGAGGTCAACGCCGCGTACCGCCTGCTCCACCCCTGAACGACCCGGAGTGTCGATGTTCTTCCTCCTTGCCCAGCTCGCCGTCGCCGCGGAGATCACCGTCTACACGCAGACCCCGGCCATCGTGAGCGTGGACGGCGCCGTCCTCGACTACGACGAAGGCAGCCTGCTCCTGGTCGCCCGCAACCTGAAGGCCGGCCGGCACTCGGTCAAGGTGGGCACGGTCGCGGGCAAGTCGGTCACGCAGATCGACGTGATGATCCAGCAGACCGACCGGGTGGACCTCGTCTACGCCCAGCGGACGATCACCCAGGTCGGCGGCGGGCTCGTGGGCGATCCGGCGCTCACCGCCCGGGACGCGGCGGTGCCCGCGTTCGGGTCGGCGGTCGGCGGCGCCCAGGCTGGGGCCACCTCGAGCGCTTCGGCCGGGGGCGCAAGCGCGAGCATGGGCGGCATGGGCATGGGCTACGCGGGGGTCAACGCCGGGCCGAACGGCGCCGCGGTGGTGATGTCCGACGGCATGGGCGGCAAGGTCACGATGTCGGCGGGGATGCCGCAGCCCACCGTGGTCGTGGTCACCTCGCCCGCGCCTCCGCCGCCTCCGCCCGTGAAGGCCGAGCCCCCGAAGCCGGAGCCCGTGCAGGTGGTGTTCTCGCTCAAGGACACCTTCGACATGAGCAACGTCTACGTGGACGGCAAGCGTGTCGCCGAGTTCCGCACCGGCGACCACGAGAAGACCGTCACCCTGATGTCGGGCACGCACACGGTCGAGATCAAGGAATTCACCGAGTTCGACACCTGGTTCAAGGGAAAGCTCACGGTGACGCCGGGCGAGCCCCTCCGGTTCGGCTACGGCGAGGACGAAGGCGTGGAGGTCTACAACCGCCCCGCCACGGTGTGGGTGCAGCAGTAGTCGCCTCGCCGAGCCCTTCTCGCCCCGGCGGCTCCTCGACCGCCGAGGCCGGCCGGTGAGCAGGGCGGTCCACCCGGGCCGCCCTTCGGCATTCTCGCCTACCCGCGCGCCGACCGCCGCAGCGCCTCCAGCCGGGGCTGACGGCTCTCTGGGCTGTCGAGGCTGAAGCTGCGCACGTCGCCGAGGTTCTCGCGGATCCAGGCCTCCATCCTGGCGGCTTCTTCACGTAGCGCGGCGTCGGCGGGGGCGAAGCTGTGCCAGACGAGCTCCCCGCGGAGGCCGTCCCAATCCCAGAGGCCGACGATGCGGCCGCGGTCGACGATGGCCTGGTGGTCGAGATCGTTGAGGGCGGAGCCGGCCTTCTCGCCGCGCTCGGTCCAGATGGTGCGGGCGCCGTCCGCGGGGTCGAAGAGCGGGGCGAGCTCACGACGGTGGAGGAGGAGGCCGTCGAGGTTGGCGAGGAACGCGTAGCGGGGGGCGCTCGGGGGCGTGTAGGCGGAGAACGCCGCGACGTCCTCGGGGAGGAGGAGGGCGCCGCCGCCGACGTCGACCAGGGCGAGCGGGGCCACAGCCGCCTTGGCCTCCTTCACGCCGAAGCCGGAGAAGGCCACGAAGTGGGGGAGGGTGGCAGGGCCCGCCCAGGCGAAGAACCGTCGGGCAAGCCCGATCTGCGCCGTCGCGTCCGCCTCGCCGGCGCCAAGCGGGTTCGGCCGCCAGCGGGCATAGGCGTACCGCTGCCGATCGAGCCGGCCGTCCAGCGGCACGCGCCGGAGCTCGCCGTGGGACTGGAGCCAGCCGAGGGCGAGGGGGAGCGTCGTGGTCAACCCTCGTTTCTTGCCGTCGGGGCCGAGGCTGCGCACGGCGTCGCCGACCCGGTCCTTGAGCGCGCGGGGGTCGAGCGGGCCGGCCTCAACGGCCGGCAGCACGGCCTCGCGGAGCCGCTCCACCTCGGCGTCGGTGACGCCGAGGTGCTTCTTCGCCGTGGCGATCTGGGCGTCGTCGCCGAAGCCCTGGCCGACAGAGAGCCCGAGCGCGAAGTCGGCGGCGGGGAGGACGTAGGTGCACCCCCGGGCGCTGGGGAGCTCGTGGATGGCGAGCACGGCGACGGCCGCGTCGATCTCTGCCCGGGAGGCGCCGGTGCGCGCGTGGAGGCCGAGGTACGGCCCTGCCCCGCCGACCGAGCGCATCCAGCCGCCCTGGGTCAGGGCATCGGCTACCGACTTTCCGGTAAGGGAGCCATCGAGCCCCTGTCGGGCCCACCACCATCCACGAAGGGGCGCTGCGTCCATCGGACGCATGTAGCGTCCGGCTCAGTGGGGGGCGACGAGGTCCAGGCTGAACGCGGAGGTCTCGGCCTTCACGAGGCTGAAGCCCTTGGCGAACCAGTAGTCGCCTTCGGGGGCGTCCGTGCCGGTGCACGTGCTCTTCAGCGCGTGATCAAACGTGCCGTAGTAGGTCTCGAGATCGTCGACCACGTCCACCACGCAGGCGCCCTGGAGGTTGGTCACGGTGTCGCCGGGGCTGCCGCGTTCGCGGGCGAGGATCGTCGCGTCGCCGGAGCCGCCCTCCCCCCAGCTCCACGTGGAGAGGATGAGGTCGGTGGCGAGGAGATCGAAGGTGAGCGAGCCGACGGCGGTGCCATCTTCCCACGTGACGCCGCGGCGGACCTCCATCGTGCCGTCGTCCGCGCGCTGCGAATGGAGGAGCTGGGCCTGGTCGAGCACCACGTCGTCGCCGGTGTCCGCCTCGCCGGGCTCTCGCCAGGTCCAGGTGGTGGCGCCGTCGTAGTACTCATGGATCACGAAGGCGCCGGCGTCACCGGTGAGGGCGCTTGAGTCGCAGCCCGCGAAGCCCAGGGTGAGGGCGGCGAACACCGCGATGTGCGCGGGCCGGCTCACTGCGACCACCACACGGGCAGGTGGTTGTCCGAGCCCGAATTCTGCCCGGGGAGCCAGTAGGGCGCCGCCGAAGGATCGAGCCCCTGCTGGGCGAGCGAGGGGTCGATCGCGGTGACCCAGATCTGCGAGGCGTTGGCGCTGCCTTCCCCGCCCTTCTTCTGGCGAGATGAGAACGCCAACCAGAGCACGTCGTCGTCCGGCAGCGGGGCCCACCGGGCGAGGCTGTTGCGCTGCTCGCCCACGCCGTTGGCGTTGTCCAGGCGGATCGCGGCGCCGCCGATGCTGGGGATGAGCCAGAGCTCGGCATCCACGTCGGCGTAGCTGTCGTCGGTCGAGCGGTTGAAGACCACCCAGTCGCCGTCCGGCGAGAACGAAGGGTAGTAGTAGTTCACCCCCTTCTGGGCCGGGACGAGCACTTCGGGGTCGCTGAGCCTGACGCCGTCCCAGGTCATGGTGACGATCTCGCCGTCGAAGAAGCCCATGTCGCTGAGCATGCCGCCCGTCACGCGGACGGCCACGGCGCGCTTGCCGTCGGGCGACCAGCCGGGGTGCGTGTACTTGTAGCTGTCGGGGTTCGCCGTGGCGAGCAGCGCGTTCGTCGCGAGGTCATAGAGCACGAGCGAGCCGTTGGTCACCCCGAGGACCGTCTTGCCGTCGGGTGACAGCGCGTGGAAGGTCATCCGCTTGGTGTCGACGGTGTCGTAGACGATCCGCGGGTTGTCCGGGTCCGCGATGTCGATGACCTGGTAGGTGCCGTTCACGCCGTCCCGGGTGACCACCATCCACTGCCGAGACTCGGAGATCTCGTGGCAGCCGTAGCATTGGCCGGTGTCGCTGGTGGGGTAGAACCGGTCCGCCGTGCCGCCGCCGGCGAGGATGCGCATGATCGCCCGATCCACGGTGGACCAGTACAAAACGCTGCCCGGGGCGTCGAAGCGGTTCACGGTGACGTGGACCGGCTCGCTCTGGGAGACGGCGCCGAGGGTGCTGCCATCCCACGCGGCGCTGAAGACCTGAAGGGTGAGCTCCCCCCGTCGGTTGGTGGCGCTCGCCGCCTCCCAGACCTCGGTGGGCACGGACCAGGCGGTGGCGCCGGTGGTGTAGACGTCCACGCTCTCGAGCGCGCTGGCGAAGTGCAGGCGGATGACGTCGGTCATCTGGCTGCCGGTCCAGCTCACCTGGAGGCCGTCGAGGTTGCGGGGGACGGTGGTGTGATCGAAGGGGTAGAGCACCGTGAGCGCGGAGTCACCGCTGTCCACGGCGCCAAGGGCGTCGGCGGCGGCCTGGTCCACCCCATCTTCCACGTAGGTGACGTGATGGACCAGCTCCAGGGTCGCCGTCGCAGACTGGTCGAGGAACGTGGCGGTGATCGTCGCTTCGCCCCCGTTGGTGTCCACGGAGGTGAAGTGGCCGCGGGAGTCGATCGCGCCGACGGAGGCGTTGGAGAGCTCCCAGGTGACGAGGTCGAGCGCGCCCGTGCTGCCGTCCCCGAAGGTGGCGACGGCGGTGAAGTCCTGGGTGGCGGGTGCGCCCGCCTCGGTGGAGAGCGTCACGGTGTCGGGGGAGACGGCGAGGCTCGCCACGTCGCCGCCGCCGGCGAGGTTCTCCGCCGCGGAGGGGCCGGTGCCGCACGCGGCGAGCAGGAGCAACGGGGGCCAGGAGGTCGCGGTGCGCAGGCGGAGCAGGTTCACGCGCGCATGGTCGCATGGACGGAGCGTGGTGTCACGGGGCCGTGTGGTATCGTCCGCCCGTGCGCCGCCTCCTCCCGCTCCTCGCCTCGCTCCCCCTCGTCGCATGCGTCGACTACGGCGTCACTCGTTCGCAGCGCCTCGACGTGTGGACGCAGCCCGATCGTGACGACTCGGTCGACCTGTTGTGGGTGCTCGACAATTCCGGGAGCATGGCGGAGGAGCACGAGAGCCTCGCGGAGCACGCCGCCGCCTTCACCAACACCCTCGCGGCCGCCGACCTGGAGTTCCGCCTCGGCCTGGTGAACACCGACCCCGCCGACGCCGGGGACATGCTCGGGCCCCCGCTCGACCAGGACACCGAAGAGCTCACCACGTTCTTCATCGCCCAGGTCCAGGGCACCGGCATCCGGGGAGACCGCGACGAGCAGGGCTTCGAAGCGGCCCTCACCGGCGGCAGCCCCGACGTCACGCCCGACTTCGCGCGCGCCTCGGCCAACCTGGAGGTCATCGTCTACTCCGACGAAGACGACCACACCGATCTCGACGTCGGCGACTTCCTCGATGAGCTCGCGCTGACCCATCCGGGCATGCAGGTGCGGGTCAACGCGATCGTGGGCGACGAACCTTCCGGCTGCGCCAACTCCGTCGCCGCGGCGGACGCCGGCGAGCGGTACCACAGCGCTACGGAGGCCTCGGGTGGTGTCCGCGAGAGCATCTGCACCAACGACATGGACGCGATGCTCACCCGCGTCGCCAACCGGGTCATCGGCCTGAACTCGGTCTTCGCGCTGAGCGATCTGCCGCTGCTCAACACGATGACCGTTCAGGTCGATGGCGTGGCCATTCCCCGCCGCGACATCGACGGCTGGCGCTACGACGGTGTCACCAACTCGCTCATCTTCTCCGGCTGGGCGATCCCTCGCCCCGGCGCGACGGTGCAGGCCAGCTACTTCAACTGGACCGGCGGACCGCTGCCGGACACGGGCGTCGCCCAGTAGCGATCCCCGCGCACGCCGGGTAGTGTCCCCCCATGTGGTGGATTCTCGCGGCGTGTGATTCGGAGCCCGGGCCGTCGGCCGTCACGCTCGATGACGTGACGCTCGTCTGGAGCGAGGCGATGCCCACCGTGGCGCGGATTACCTTCACGACGGACGTCGACGTGCGGAGCGCCGTGCGCGTCGAAGGCGCGGCGGGCGAAGCGTGGGAGACCGGCTGGGAGGTCACCCCGGGGCGTGATCACGCGATCGTGGTCGCCGGGATGGGCCCCGAGTCGGAATGGACGTTCACGCCGGTGGTGGAGGTCGACGGCGAGGTGATCGAGAGCCACCCGCTCACGGGCACCTCGGGCGCGGTCGCGGGGCTCTCCAAGGCGCGCCCCGAGGTCGTGGGCGCGATGAAGTCCGTGCCCTTCGTGCTCCAGGGGCTCCTCGGGCGAGACACCTCCTCGGTGATCTTCAACGCCGCCGGCGAGGAGGTCTGGGCTTCGCCAAACGAGACCGACGCCACGCTCGTCCGCCCGCGGCTGAGCTGGGACGGGACCACCGTCATCTCCGCTTCGTTCGGCGAGCAGGCGGCGGGCGCGCCGGGCGAAGAGCTGTTCCGGATCACCCTGGAGGGGGAGGCGCTGGGCACGATCCCCACTCCCGACGCCCATCACGACTTCACCCAGAGCCCCGACGGCTTCGTCTACATCGCCACGGATGCGCGCAACCTCGAGCCCTACGGGAAGGTCTACGGCGACCGCCTCGTGGAGGTCGACGCCGACGGCAACGTGCTCCGCACCGTGTGGGACACCTGGGACCAGTGGACCTGCGACGGGGTCTTCTCCGACGACGGGTTCTACAAGGACGGCAACGACTGGACCCACGTGAACTCCGTGGAGTACCTCCCGGAGCGTGACCAGTTCATGGTGTCCGTCCACAACTTCCACACCGTGCTCTTCCTGGACCGCGAGAGCGGCACGCTCGTGGAGCAGATCGGCGGCGCCGACTCCGACTACACGCTCACCTCGGGCACGGCGTTCCAGGAGTTCCACTCGCCCGAGCTGGTGGGGGACGTGCTCTCGGTCTTCGACAACACCATCGCCGACACCTCCTCGGTGCGCTCCTACCAGATCGACGGGCAGGCCAAGACCTACGCCGAGCTCTCGTCCACGCCGAACCCGGCGGAGACCTACGTCGCTTTCTTGGGCGACGTGGCCCGCGCCGAAGACGGTACGCGGCTGGCGTCGTGGGGTCAATCGGGGCTGCTCACGGAGACCGATCCTTCGGGAGCGCCCACGTTCACCGCCACGCTCCCGATGGGAAACGCCTTCGGTTTCTTCGTGCCGCTGCCGATCCTCGGGGGTCCAGCGCCCGCCGACTAGCTGGGTCCGCAGGGGGGCGGAATCGCTCGCCGCGGTTCCCCCTACCGCAGGCGCCCTGCCGGCCTCCGCAAGCTCCGGCCGGCGGCGGCGGGGAACTAGACAGGCCCTCGACAGGCGGGCAGGATCGTGGCAAGATGCGGGGTCGTTCCCGGTGTGCCTGCATGCGTGAAAAAGCACGATTCGTCCCGTTCGTCGTCGCGCTCTGCCTTCCCTCGATGGCGTGGGCGGGAGGAACGGCCGTCGTCGCGCCGCTGGTCTCCGGCGGGGTGGACCAGAAGGTCACCACCAACTACACGAGCCTCCTGAGCTCTGAGCTGGACTTTTCGGGGGTGTACGACACCGTCACCGAGATCCCGGTGCCCTCGTCGCTCAACTCGAGCTGCGTCACCTCCACCAGCTGCCTCGGCGGCATCGCCAAGAGCGCCAAGGCCGATGCCGTGCTCACCGGCATCATCACGCCCGATGAGGACGGCTTCGCCATCAAGCTGGTGATGTACGACGCCAAGAAGAACGCCATCGTGCAGAAGAAGACGTTCGCGGTCGGCAAGGACATCGCCTCGGCCGCCACCATGGCGCCGAAGATGGTCAAGGACATGCTCGGGCAGGGCGGCGCCAAGGCCGATGATGCGGACGCGACCGGCGGCGTCGCCGCGGACGCCTTCGAAGAAGACGAAGACTTCGCCTTCGACAAGGGCAACGCCGACATCAAGGGCAAGACCAAGATGGACACGAAGTCCAAGGCCCGGAAGCTGGAGGACGTGGAGGAGGAAGAAGACGAAGACTCCGCCGCCACGGCCAAGGCCGCAGCGATGGCCAAGGCGAAGGCCGAGGCGGATGCGAAGGCCAAGGCGGAGGCCGACGCGAAGGCCAAGGCCGAGGCGATGGCCAAGGCGAAGGCCAAGGCGGAGGCCGAAGCCCGTGCGCGGGCGGAGGCCGAGGCGGAAGCCGAGGCCGAGGCCGAGCGCGCCGCGAAGGCGAAGGCCGCGGCGATGGCCAAGGCGAAGGCCGAGGCAGCCGCGAAAGCCGAGGCGGAGGCCGAAGCCGAGGCCGAGGCCGAAGCGAAGGCGGCGAAGTCCAAGTCCAAGTCCAAGCCGGCGGACGACGAGGAGGACCTCGAGGACGAGCTCGCCAACTTCTCGTTCGGCGGCGGCGGCAAGGTCGCCAAGACCTCCGATGAGGCCGACGAGGAAGAGGAGGAGCCGAAGGACACTCGCTCCTTCTCCGAGCGCTACGCCAGCAAGACCGAGACCAAGCCGAGCAAGTCCAGCGCCAAGACCACCACGTCCAAGCCGCGGGTGGAAGAGGAGGACGAGCCCGAGGAGGACGAGGCCACCGCCGCCGAGTCCGACGAACCGGAGGACGAAGAGGAGGCCCCGCGCTCGAAGTCCACCGCGTCCACCAAGCGCACGAGCGCGGACGACGAAGAAGAGGACGAGCCGGTGGTGAAGCGGAAGGTGGTCGCCGCGGACGAGGAGGAGGACGACACCCCGCGCTTCTCCACCAAGCACGCCTCCAGCGACGACGAGGAGGAGGACGCCCCCAAGGTCACCAAGCGCCGCTCCAGCGACGACGAGGAGGAGGACGCCCCCAAGGTCACCAAGCGCCGCTCCAGCGACGACGACGAGGACCTCGACCGCCCCAGCCGCGGCAACTCCGACGCGAAGGTCGCCTTCGGCCTGGTGGTTCGCGGCGGCTACTCCCACTACGTCTCGCTCGACTTCGGCACGGCCGGCCTCGAGCTGAACATCCCGGTGGCCAGCCGCGTCGAGCTCCTCGTCGGGGGCGGAACCGCGTCCACCAACCGGCAGTACTCGGACAAGGAGCTGCAGGTGATCGCCGACGCCGCGGGCATCGCGCCCGAGGAGGTCGAGCAGTGGAACACGATCGTTCCGCTGAACATCGGCGTGGTCTACAAGGTCCCGGTCACCAAGATCCAGCCCTACGTCGGCGCCGACGGGCTCGCGGTGGCCTACACCGGCACGCCGGACTTCGCGTTCGGCGCGCGGGTGCGCGGCGGCGTGGACTTCATGGTCAGCGACAACTTCGGCCTCAACCTCGACGCAGGGGTGGGCTTCCTCACCGGCGACAAGTTCGCGCTCATCCAGAAGGACCTCACGAACTTCGGGTTGTACCCGGAGATCCAGGCTGGAGCGGTGATCGCCTTCTGAGCGCACGTCGGCGCCGCCAGGGGCGCCCTCGTTCCGAACCGTGGTGAAGGAGCGGCGGTCGAGCCCCGGCGTGCCGCGCCGGAGGCGTCGGCGGTCGAGGAACCGCCGGGGCGAGAAGGGCTCGACGAAGCGCCGGGAACCGCCGGCCCTTCAGCCTGCCTTCAGGCCGAACCCGGCGAGCGGCTCGCGACGTTCAACGGCGCGTCACCGGCGGCGCATGCGGCGGATCAGCCCAGCCGACGGAGCGCTTCCCGGACCGCAGCTTCGACATCCACGGGGGCGCGCGGCGCCTCCGCCGCGCCGGCCGGACGCGCCGCGCCAGGCCCGAGACCCGCCTTCTTGCGCGCTTCGAGGAGCTTCGCCACGTCCTCCGCGGGGAGCGGACGCACCCCGCCGAGCGGCTTGGCGAGCAGGGCGATGCGGGCGAGGTGCTCGACGAGCTCCATGCGCAGCCGGGCGGTCTCCGCGTCGGGGCCGATCGTGAGCACGCCGTGGTTGCCGAGCAGCACTGCGTCGGCGCGAGAGAGCGCCGCTTCGAGGCCGCCGGTGCTGCCGCCGGGCGCCACGTATTGCACCAGCGGGATCGACTCCCCGAGCGACACGACCGCCTCCGCGAGGAACGGCGCGTCCCAGAACGACTCGCCCGCGCAGGCCCACGCCGTGGCGTGCGGCGGGTGTGCGTGCACGACCCACGTGGCCTCCGGGCGCGCCCGGAACGCCGCGAGATGCAGCGTGATCTCCGAGAAGACCCGCCGCGAACCCGCGACCACCTTCCCCTCGCCATCCACGGTGACGAGCATCTCCGGCCGCACATCCGCCTTGCTGACGGCGGTCGGGCTCGCGAGGAGCCGGCCTTCGCCGATGCGGACGCTGACGTTGCCGTCGTGGTTGGCGACCCAGCCGCGGGCGTGGAGCGCCTGGCAGAGGGCGGCGAGCTGGCGTGCGAGGTTCTCGTCCATCGCGGGTCCGGGTAACGCGGCTGGCGCCGCGGCGGCGGACTCCACCGGAGCGCCGACGGTCTCTCGAAGCGCAACCGCGCGCTCGTTGTCGGTCGATCGAAGCGCCGAGGGTGGGAATGCGCATCCTGAACGTCTCCGCCGCCTGTCCCCGGGTCGTCCAGCTACACCCCCGGGCACGGCCCCCGGGCAAACCCGAGCTCCACCTCGTTGAATTCTCCGGTGGCTCGCATGCTGCCCAGGCGCGCTTCGACCTCGGCGCAGCGGGCCCCGTCGAGGCTCGACCAGTGCACCCCGTCGAGCCAGAGGCTGTGTTCCCCGGGCGGGGCGCGGTCGAGCCAGCGGTCGCGCCAGGCGGCGTCGCAGGTGGGGAAGGTGGGGTCGATCGCGCACAATCGCATGCGGGCACGCGCGGCGCGGAGGGACCATGCATCGTCGGCGTTGTCGAGGGTGGCATACGCGGCGAGCGCGTCGGCGTCGGCGCCGGAGGCCTCGAGCGACTGGGCGTAGGCGAACGCGAGCGCCGGATCGTCGGGCGCGGCCTCGTGGCGGGCGCGGGCGAGGCCGAGCTCGGGGGGCGGGGTCCAGTGGGGGGTCGTGGCGATGCTGGCGTAGAGCGCGGCGCGGGCGGGCGCGAGCGCCACCTCGTCGCTCCAGCCGACCTCGAGGATCGTCCCAAGGTGTTCGGCGGCGCCACGGACCCGGAAGTCGCCATGGCGGTCGGCCCCCTCCACCACCCGGGCGACGTGCAGCGCGGCCGCGGGGCTGGGCGCGGGCAGCAAAACGTCGAGCGGCGCCGTGCTCGCGCGGAGGCCGTCGGCCCAGCGCCACGGCAGCCGCACCGCGAGGCCCGACTCCGGGTCGGCCACCTCCTCGCCGGGGATCGCCAGCGCCTGGGGGAACCACGGAGCCACGATCGACAGGGCGCTCGGCACCGCGGCGAGCGCAGCCGCGACCGCCAGCGCGCGCGCGTTCGCCTGCCAACGGCGGCTCCGGGGAACGTGCGTGGTGAGCGGCAAGAGGCCGACCGCCACCGCGCCCCCGACGAACCCCCCGAGGTGGCCGGCGAAGCTGACCCCTGGGTTGAGGAAGGTCCACGCCAGGAGCGGCAGGGCCACCAGGATCGTCCCCGCGCCGTAGTAGCGGCGCAGCGCCACCGGGATCACGTCGGCGTGCCGCCAGCCGATCGCGAACTGCCCGCCCCACACCCCGAACGCCAGGACGCTGGCTCCGATGCAGGGGAGCGCGGAGAACCCGAGGATCCCGATGCTGGCGCCGAAGAGCGCGCCGCCAAGCACGCCCGCGAGCCCGGCGCCGCCGATCGCGCGCTCCACCCGCCAGGAGCAGTACGCGAAGATGACGAGGTTCCCGAGGAGGTGGACGAAGCTCTCGTGCAAAAGCGGCGCGGTGAACGGCGACCACCACGCTCCGTCAACCAGCGTCGGCTCCCAGCCGAGGCTCAGGCGGCGGAGGAGGGCGCCGCCGTCCGCCGCGAGGGCGGCGCGGGCGTGAAACTGCGCGGCCGCGGCGAGCGCGAAGCCGAGGACGAACAGCGCGGTGAGCCCGGCGCGGGGCGGGGCGCGGAGGTGGGCGGCGAAGCGGGCCTCGGGGGCGTCCACCGCGTCGGCGAGGGCGGCGATCTCGTCCACCCGGCGCCAGGTCTCGCCGGTCCAAGGCGGGTAGTGCAAGAGGGCGTGCGGAGGCACCCGAGCACGGCGTACGTCCTCGTCGAGCTCCGCGACGTCTACGAGGTGGACCTCCCCGTCCACCTTCAGCTCGGCGTGCCCCGCCATGACTCCAGTGTATGCCGGAACCGACGGCATCCGCCCGACGAGCGGCGGGGGGCGTTACGGGGGGCGCAGCCCCCCGTCCCAAGATCAACGGCGTTGTACCTGCCGAACGGACGTTTCCGTCAGCTCAGGGTGACCTCGTCCACCACGCCGAGGATCACGCTGTGCAGCGGGTCGGTGTCCTTGCCGAGAATCTGTCGGGCGGTGTTGCCCTCGCGCGCACAAAGCACGAGGTCGCCGACGCCGGCCTGCACGCTGTCGACGCTGAGGAAGCTCTTGCCGAGGGGCGTTTTCCCGTCTCCGTTCACCGGCTGGACGATGAGGACCGAGCGGCCGTCGAAGCAGGGGTGCTTGACGGTGGCGACGCTGGTGCCGATGACGCGACAGAGGATCATCGGCCACCTCCGAGGTACTTCGCGTCGCTCCAGGCGTGGTCGACGATGCGGACGATCGCGCAGTCCACCGGGGAGTAGGTGACCGGGAGGGCCAACGCGGCTTCGCGGCCGGTCGTCCACTCCACCAGCTCGCCTTCGCCGGCCTGAAGCGGGTCGGCGGCGACGATCGCGTCGCCGTCGGGGACGCCGTTTTCGTCCTGCGGCTGGATGAGGAGCAGGCGCACGCCGGTCAGCGAGTCGTGCTTCATCGTGGCGACCACGGAGCCGAGGACCTTGGCGAGCTGCATCAGCGACCTCCGAAGGGGGCGGGACGGAGCACCCACGGGAGGAACTCCGCGTGGGCCCGGGGGATGATCTGCGTGTCCACGAGCCGGCCGGCGGGTCCGAGCACCGCGCGACCGGCCTCGATCGCCGCCTCCACCGCGTGCTGCTCGCCGGTGACGACGTAGTAGGCCTTCCCGCCGAGCGCCGGGGACAGGCGCAGCCCGGCGAGGTGGACGTCGGCTTCTTTGGCCGAACGATCCGCCGCGGCGATCACGGAGGCGACCGCGCTGCCCTCGACGATCCCGACGCAGTCTGCGTTTCCGAGGGACTCCTGCCCGCCCAGGCACGCCCACAGCCGCGGGTGCGCGAAGGGGAGCAGCAGCTTGTCGAGCAGCACGCCGTCGGCGAGGCGCACGCCCTCGTCGTAGCTCTCGCCCACCTCGGCGACGCCGCCGCCGAAGAGGATCAGGTACTTCCCCGGCTCGATGAGGTTGGCCTCGACGATGGTGACCGGGGCCTCCTTCACCATCCAGTCGAGCACGCGGTAGCCACGCGCGACGCTGCCCAGCTCGAGGAGCGCCAGCGCGTCGAGGCCGGGCGGCACGGTGAGCGCCACGCCGCCGCTCAGACGATGCGGAAGTGACCGGCGAGCGCACAGCGGCGCTCGCGGGTGAAGTTCCGCGCGGTGGTGAGGCCTTCGCCGGTGGGAGAGGCGATCGTGAAGCTGGTGTAGCCCTCGCCCTGGAAGCCGAGACCGGCGAAGTGCGGGGCGTTCTTCACGTAGATCGACACGTTGCTCACCCGCGCCATGCGGTGGAGGTTGTCGATGTTCTTGCTGTACATCGAGGCGGTGTGGCCGTAGCCGTGCTCCGCCTTCACCGCGAGGTCGATGGCCTCGTGCACATCCTTGGTGCGGGTGATGCTCATGATCGGCATGAGCAGCTCGTGCTGCACGAAGGGGTGCTCGAAGGGGACCTCACAGATGATGAGGCGAGGATCGCCCTTGAAGGGCACATCGATCTGCTTGAGGTACTCTGACGCGTTCTTCCCGACCCACTTGGTGACCGTGTGGTCGCGCTCGGCGGTGAGGATGAGGCGCTCGAGCCGGGTGATCTGGTGGTTCCGCAGCAGCACCGCGCCATGCCCGACCATGGTCTCGATGAGCTTGTCGGCCACCTTCTCGACGACGAAGGTCTCCTTCTCGTCGACACAGATGATGTTGTTGTCGAAGCTGGCGCCGGCGATGATGCCGCGGGCGGCCTGATCGATGTCGGCCGCGTCGTCCACCACCACGGGCGGGTTGCCGGGGCCGCCGGCGATGCACTTCTTGCCTGCGGCGAACGCGGCCTTCACGACGGCGGGGCCGCCGGTGACCACGTTGAGGCGGATGCCCTTGTAGCGGAGCAGCTCGTTCGCCGACTCGATGGTGGGCGACTCGATCACCGTCATGATGTTGTCGGGGCCGCCGACCTCCATCGACGCGCGGTTGATCAGGTCGATCACGTAGGCGCTCACACCCTTGGCGCCCGGGTGGGTGTTGAACACCACCGCGTTGCCGCCGGAGACCATCCCGATGCCGTTGCAGAGGATGGTCTCGGTGGGGTTGGTGCTCGGGGTGATCGCCGCGATGACGCCGTAGGGCGCGCGCTCGATGAGGGTGAGCCCATCGTCTCCGGTGTAGGCGATCGGCTCGAGGATCTCGGGGCCGGGCGTCTTGTAGATCACCAGGAGGTTCTTCTTGATCTTGTCTTCGACGCGGCCGAGGCCGGTCTCTTCCACCGCGAACTGGGCGAGGGAGCGCACATCCTCCGCGGCGCGGCGGCGGATGTTCGCGATGATCTCCCGCCGCTTCTCCAGCGGGAGCGCGATGAGCAGCCGCTGGGCGGCCGTCGCGGCGTCGACCGCTTCGGAGACGGTCTTGTAGACGCCGTGCCCCCGCTTGGGGGGTTCGGTGCGGGCCGCGGGCGCGGTTCCGGACTTGATACGGTCCAGAACCTGGCTCACGATCGTCTCGAGCTGGTCGCGCTCCATGGGGATCCTCAGCCGGCGGTGGACTTGTCGTAGAGCACGGATCCACCACTGTCGACCGTGTCGACGATGGCCATGATCACCGCGTCGACGGGGCGGGCGTCCGTGGCCTTGGTCTGCCGCGCGGACGAACCGGACGCGTACAGCACCACCTCTCCGACGCCCGCACCCATCGCGTCGGCCGCGACGACGAAGGCATCCTTCCCCTTCATGTCGAGGGAGAGATCCTGGACGAGGTAGAGGCGCAAGCCCTCCAGCTTCTCGTCCTTACGGGTGCTGACGACGGTCCCGACGACCTTGCCCAGCTTCATGGCGGGCTACTTCTTGTCGCCCTGACGGCCGAGCGGGAGCACCTGATCGATGTTCTCGTGCGGACGGGGGATGACGTGCACGGAGACGAGCTCGCCCACGCGCTGGGCCTGGCGGGCGCCGGCCTCGGTGGCCGCCTTCACGGCCGCCACATCGCCGCGGACGATCGCGGTGACGTAGCCACCGCCGATCTTCTCGAAGCCGACCAGCTCCACGCGGGCCGCCTTCACCATCGCATCCGCCGCTTCGACCATGGCGGTGAAGCCCTTGGTCTCGATCATCCCGAGCGCGTCGGCCATCTGGAACTCCTGATTACGTAGAAGGAAAGTGGGAGACTACTTCTTGTTCTGGCAGGCTTCGATCGCCGCGATGGCGGCGGCCGCAGCGCTGTCGATCTCGGACTCGCTGCCGGCCATCCACAACCGCCCGAAGGCGCCGTAGGGCTGCAGGTTGATGAGGTTCACGTTCGCCGCCTTCTCCGCCTCGTTCGCCGCCAGCACGATCCACGCGGCCGGCTCGGTTTCGAGGATGAAGAGGCTCTGGCCGGGGATGAGCATCATGCCCTGGCGGTTGCGGTTGATGAGCTGGGCCTGGTAGGCCTCCACCGCGCGGATGATCTGGTTGGACGTGACCTTGGGGGGCACGTACTGATCCTCGCGGAGGTTGAGGAACCGCAGCACGGCATCGCCGGCGGAGCGGACCTCGCCCTTGTCGTCGTGGTGGAGCTCGAGCAGGCCGAAGGCTCGCTCGACCACCTGCACGGCGGGAATGGCCCGGGTCGCCTTCAACGCCACGTCGGTGACGCGGTTGATGATCATCCCGGGGGCGGTCTCGATCCAGATGCTGGCCTGCCCCGCGAGCGGCAAGAAGCCGCGCGCAGTGGTGCCGGTGAAGGCCGCGAGTTGCGGCTGCATGCTGTCGAGGAAGACATAGCTGCGCAGCGTTACGGACACCCCGACTCCTGTGCCTGGTGGCGCTCCGGCTTTAGCGCGTCTTGGCCCGCCGTGTCAACGCGGGCAGGGAAAGCGGGCTCGTGATAGGCTGCCGCCTCTTCTTGGGGCCCCATGCGTACCTCCCTCCTCCTGCTCACGGCCCTCGTGCTCGCGGGCTGCCCGGATCCTTCGGCGCCGTCCGATGCGCCGGCCACCGACGCGCCCCCGGGCGGCCCCGGTGGCCCCGGTCCGGATCAGGGCGGTGGTGGTGCGGGTGGCGGCGGTGGGGCCGGCGGGGGCGCTCCCCAGCCTCCGCCCATCGGAAACGCGAAGTTCGACGTGAAGCCCGGCGAGGGCGTGAAGCTCTCGGGCACGCTGAGCTACACCGGCACCAAGACCGGCGCGATCCACATCGACTTCTTGAAGGCGGGGGAGAACGGCTCGTTCCCCACCCTGCTGCACTCCCTGAGCCTCGACAAGGCCGGTCCGTGGGAGGTGGAAGCGCCGAAGTCCACCGGCAAGGTCGGCATCGTCGGCTACGTCGACGTGGCGGGCGATGGGCCCAACGATGGCGATCCCGCGGCGCGCGCGCCCGGCCTCATCGACGTGGAGACCGACGCCGTCAGCGGCCTGGATCTCGTGTTGAGCGACACGCCGGACCTCGGCGAGTTCACCCCCGGCAAGGGCGACAAGGGTCCGCCTCCGGGCGGCGCGGCCGGGGCGCCTCCGGGCGGCGCGGCGGGCGCGGCGCCGGGTGGCGCGG